>JAISHZ010000086.1 GCA_031262285.1 Lachnospiraceae bacterium
ATTCATGGAAGTCAAGACATAATTGGTATACAGTAACCCCGCATCAGTGACGGCTGTGCGATAGGAACGCAGTTCCAAACGGTTGTCGCATTTGATCACACGTCCGAGGAGGTAATCCAGATAAGAGCGGGCTCCGGCATGTGCGGTATGGATTTCTTCCGCAAGGCTGCCATGTTCCGCATTATACTGTTTATCGATGAGTTTCGCGGTATCGACTATACCGTTTCGATGCATTTGCTCTTTGCCTTTTAACGAATCAAATACTTTCATAGCATCTTTGAAGTATTCATCCGGTACGATCAAGTAGTACTTCTGGTTGGAAATATAGCCTTCTATGACACCTCGCCAACGATCATTGTCGATTTCTGCGATTTCCGCCAAGATGAAAACATCAACCTCATGCTTTGCAAGCACTTTTAAACGCGATCGGATCGCTTTTCGCAGTTCAAGGACATAAGAAGGGAATTTGTAAATACCGCTTTCCAAAGATTTTTCTTCGTCTTCCAACTCCGCTTTTCGCTTGGATAGTTCCTTTTGTTTTTCCTGTAAATGAGAGGTCATGACGATCGTATGATTTTTCAAAGCAGAAGTTTTGTCGTATATTTTCTTGAGAGATTTGCTATCGATCTGAGATCCGCTAATGCTACGATTTTGTTTTCCCGTTTCGCTTGTCTTTTCTTTGCGACCATGGGGCGATCCCACAAGATCACCTTCTAACGTTAGATGATGTTCATGGTTCGTATGGAAATCTATTAATGTCTTGGATAGATCTTGTGCTAAGCTTTTCGTATCTGAGAGTAACGATACAAGCACTGCGTCTTCCGGTAAGGCACTTTGATCTTCAAGGGTACGAATAATCGAATCTGTCCCTTTTCCCCATGCATTCAAAAAGAGTCGAAGAGATGCCGTGACGATCTCAAATTCACTTTGGATCACATGGATTTGTTTCTGAACTTCAGCGATTTGATATTCCATTTCTTTGAGGCTCAGCGCTTGATCGTTCTGAGAGCGTTTTAGTTCAAACGCTGATTTCTCTGCTCTGGTAGCGTCTAGCTTTGTTTTCGCGTACGTAAGGTCAAGTTGTAGCTGCGTTAGCTGCGCGGCAAGAGCCTCCAGCTGATTCTTAGCCTCAAGTAGTTCGTCACGGCTCATCTCCAGTGAAGAGCGTTCAACGAGATAGTGGTAGAACATTTCGTCATCGGCATATTTTTGCCACAATCCATGCGTACGAACGATTTCATGAAGGAGCTTGATTCTTTCTGCCAAATTGCTCGCTTCCGCTTCTAACTGTTTATAACTGCGAATGTTTTCTTGCATGGGTGTGATATCAACTTCTTGTTGCTTATCACACACAAATTCGGAAATAAACTGTTCGATATCATCATTGGGATTGAAACTGACCGCTTTTTTGAGCAAAGATGGAAAGCGTTCTGTACGAAGACCGCCTAGTTTCCCGTAGAACAGTTCCCGAAAACGCTTCCCACTTTCAGGCATCTCGTAATGACCGTTTGGATACGATTCTTTTAAGAATTTACGCAATTGATCAATGCTCATCGGCTTTTTGTCTATCACAAATTCATGGGTCGGAAATGTACCGTCAAATAAGAAAAATTTGTTGTTTTTCCAATCATTATCAGAATAGATATCGAAACAACATCCCGCCGAAAAAGAGGATTTTTTGACATCATCATATACTTCAACAGCCACGTAACTGGAAAACCTACGATTCCCGCGAAGATACTGAAATCCTGCTGCCTCATCGTCTCCGAGTTCTCCCAATAAGTATCCTTTTAAGGTACGGTTCCCTCTGCCATTCGCCGCTTTGTTAAAAAAAGCACCACTCGTATCTCCTAGCAACAGTAACTGGAGTGCGTCGATAATCGTGGATTTGCCGGAAGCATTTTTGCCGGTCAGAAAGTTTAGGTCGCCTAGTTCGATCACCTGATGAGAAAAGTAATGCCAGTGTATCAGAAGCATCTTTTTGAAAAGTTTCATTGTTGTCCTACCTCTGGTGGTATGCATGAGTTAATTTCATTGCGTATGTTTGATAAGAGCTGACTCGAAGCTGCTTCCAGAAATGAACAGTTGTATCAGCAGTCTGAAGTAAATGGCATGGGTTTATTCGAGTATGTTATAGTAGTAGCAACACTAAAAAATATCTTCCTTATCCGTCTCATCCTCTATCATTTCTTCTGCTTCCGTCTCTGACGATTGCACTTTTAGTTCTTCCAGTTCAACCATCATATCGTTGATGCTTTGATTGGAAACGATCGTCAAGATGGAGGGAAAGATCAATATGCCATTCCCTTCGCTACTCCATGCGCTGTCCGTCTTTTGTATAATATTGAAGTGGGAGAGGAATAGCAGCGCCGGGTATAATTCTGACTGCCATGCGTGTTTTCCTTTTGGTAAAAGTCCAAAGTCACGCATCTTCTGTACGACAGTAGCGGTGTCTGTACGAACGATATAAGAGCTGTCGCCTTGCTCGCGTCCTTCTTCGTAAATCAATCTGCATACATATAAAAAGAGGGTGGTAAACTTACCGATGATTCTGGAACGATTGTGTTCCACGGTAATCAGCGATATCACGCCGTACATATCGTCTTTTTCCAAACGAAAATCGGCTACCGCGAAATACTCACGCAACAATTCGAACATCCGCGTAGCTTTTCGGTAATCTTCGCTGCGGTCTGTGTATTGCTTGTCCACCTTGTACACGTCGCGCACCAAATAAGTATGCGCCAGTAGATAATTGGCAAGGCGGCTAAAATCGCTCTGATCTGCTTTAGAAAGATTTTCGTATTGTTCACTCCACATATTAGGTCGCCTTCTTTCTGGTAATGGTCATGCTCGGAACGATATAGCCATCCAACTCTATACGCGTGTCGCCGATATCAATATGATACCCCATCCCGGCATCGTTTTGGCGAATCACCGCCAGCATGAGTAAGATAAAATCGGTATCACTTTCGAGATGGATATCGGCGGTCGCAACCGTCGTCCGACCGTCCGCAAACAGTCCCTCAATAAACGCACGAATGCGTTTGAGTGGAAAGCCGTTCTTGATTTGCGTTAACAAGTACTCTTCTGCCACACCATCTAGCGATTCATTTTCTACTATTTCAACAGGGTCTTTATCAACACGTTTGCTGCGAATGCTTCTATGAAAAAGCGCAGCTGAATCAAATACTTCTTGGCGGTTCGCTTCGATGTGGCGCTCCAACAAGGATTGTATCTCTTCTTTACCATCTTCATCGGCGTTTGCAAAAGATTTCAATATTTCAGCTAGTTTACTTTTGATGGTTTGATCTGCAGAGAGTAAGTAGCGAATCTTTTCGGAAGTACTCTTCGTATAGACACTTTTCTTTTTATCAATTTCATTGATAATACCGCCGAGATTGCGATAAGCATCTAAGGTGTAATCAATGGCAGCGAAGATTTCTCGATCGGCTTCTTCTTGGTCGTTGTGCTTTTTGATCGACATTGCACGTTTGCGCATGGCATTTAGCATGGTTTCATTGGCATAAATACCGGTTAGCATACTTTGAATCGGACTCTGATATCGGTAAAAGGAGTCCATGGTTTTGATGGGGTGATATATTCGATCAGAAAGTTCTATAAACTCGCCAAAATGGTTTTTCAACAATTCATTGACATCATGCTGGTCAACCAACGCACGCATGAAACTTCGAATAGAATGATAAAAAGTACGCAACATATCACTTAGCTGCTCCGTACTTTTCTTGGCAGCCAAAACAGCTTCATACATTTGGTCGTGATTTTCTCGTTTAGATGCCAGTTGCAGCGCAGAGAACGTGGAGAAGACAAGTGAATTGTATTCTTGTAAAGAAGTGTCACCCAGTTCGCTCAGTAATTTCATCATTGGAATCGCGTAACTTTTGGGTGTAAGAATTTCGATAAATGAACTGTCCAGATATTCCTTTTCTACCCAACCTGTTTTGATGAGTTTGTTGATGATAATGGTGGCTTTTACAGTAGGTGTTAGACCACCTTCGACACGATCGTCGTCTTCCAGTTCAAAAACTTCGTCTTCCAGATGAGCAATCAAAGCACTACGGAAATCATCCAGTCGAATGTTCAACTCCGTCTGAAAAGATTCGTGCAATAGCATAAGCGCATTGTAATAAATCTCTCGATTCCCGGATGCTAAAATCGAAAAGAAATTTGCGGGAACAATCTCGAATAATTTCATGCCTGGGACTCCTAGTCATCTGATGTGTCGTTCACTTATGAAAGATCCTTTCAAAGTAGTGTGAATCTTACATTTCAAAATAGCATTGAGAGATTTTTGTGTCAAATGGCAATTAATGGGGTTGCTTGGTCAAAGGCATTGTTTCCCGGACGAACAAAGATCGCAAACGTATGAATCAATGTCATTTACATACGGGTGTCATTATTTTTGCTTGACAAACAAGTACATTTGCAGTTTTATATAGTATGGTTTTGATTAACCATATCACTCTACTAGTACAGGGATTTGTATGTTGAAAAATAGGAATATAGGAGGTTTCGGATTTGGAAAAGCGGAGCTATAGAGAGTTTCGGATCTTAGAAAGCAAGGTTATTTCATGAAAGAACAGATTAAGCAATACTACGAAAACTACGATGAAAAAGGGCGTTTGTTTCGCGACAAGGCTCATCTTGTGGAGTGGTTGACGACCATTCGCTATTTTGACCGCCTGTTTGCACCAGGTAGCCGTATTTTGGATTGCTGCGCCGGAACAGGGCATTATTCGTTTTATCTCGCTGACAAAGGACATCACATGACCACAGGCGACCTTGTCCCTCATAATGTAGAACTAATAAAGGCGCATCCTAAAGCGAATCTGCTTGACAATATTATGATCTGCGATGTTATGGATATGCCGCAGTTTGAAGAGAACAGCTTTGACATCGTGTTGTGTATGGGTGCGTTATATCACCTCGCCACGGATGCCCAAAAGCGCAAGGCTATAGCAAATTGTGTCGCGATTACGAAACCCGGCGGTTTGGTGGTGCTGTCGTATATCAATTATTTTGCTGCGATTGCATCCGATACTCGGCGTGGTCTTGATCATTTTCCGGAGATGCTCACTACTATGTCGGATGAGGGCGACTATTTATTTAAAGTAACAACGCCGACGAAAATCACCAAAATGTCTGAGGGAGCAGGCTTAAAAATCCTTCATCATCTTGGTACTGATGGCATTTCATACATCATCAGTGATAAAATCAACGAAGCAAGCAAAACTGATTTTGAAAGCTGGTCAGATTATATTTATCAACACTGCGAGGAACCCAGTATACTCGGATATAGTATGCATGGGTTGTTGATCGGGCAAAAAAGCTGAAAACAAAAAGCGTGACGGCGAAATAATTGTGCCGTATGTATAGCAAGTTGCCAATTATGCATAGCAAGATATTCTAGTATAAAGGGATTTAATTAACTTCATGTTATAAATCGACCGGATCCCAGTAATGCTCTCAAGCGTTTTGAATGGAAACATAAAAGTAATTAAAAACGTCTATGCTAGTATAAGCGATTTTAATTAAATTCATATTATTAATTTTCTGGATCACAGTAATGCTCTCAAGCGTTCTGGGTAGAAACATAAAGATAATTAAAAACGTTTATACTAGGAATGAACATTTGCTTCGATGCATGAGTGTATGGCAAAATGAATGGAGGA
>JAISHZ010000132.1 GCA_031262285.1 Lachnospiraceae bacterium
CGTAATGATGAGTTCGTTATCCGAACGATATCGAAGCGCTTTCTTTTCCTTGCGATTCACGCTAGATCCAGCTTCTTCTTCAAGGTTAGATACTTGATCGATCTCTCTTCGGTAACGTAGTGCCATGAGATTGTTGTGATCTATGTCTAAACTACGACTGACCTCTCTCGCGGCGCGATCCCAAGTTGCTGAATCAATATACAATAAAGCAAGCAATAAATGCGCTCTGATGAAATTGGGATTTAGGGATAGTACTTTTTTTAGTTGAATAATCGCTAAATCTTTACTTCCTTGGCGGCAATAGGTTAACGCTTGATTGTATTTTTTTATCGTTTGGTTGATCGCGTCTAGTCTTGTACCGCTGTGCTGTATCATTTCGATATAATCGCTTGCGATATTCTTGTCCGACCGAAGGTTCTTACTGATAACCCATTCGCCAAGTGCGGCGACTACTTCGCCCATCTCATAATAAACCATCCCTAAGAGGTTACGCGCGTCCGTGTGAAGCTTATTGAATTTTATGCTTTCTTTTAGGCTCACGATGGCACCGGAAAGGTCTCTAATCTGCGCTTTTTCCAACCCTTCATTGTACAAACGGTTAGAAGACATCATGATTTTTTTGTATATTCGTACATCTGTTCTGCAGGCAGTACAGAAGTCATGCTCGGATAGACGGCACCCGCAATGATAACAAAACATGTTTGCCTACTCCTCGTTTTCTTCCTTTGCTTGTTCGGACTCTTTTACGATTTTTACCACCAAATCCGCAACATCGTTTAAGTCTTGGTTATAGATCGCATCCTCTGCGTCTTCTACTTCCAAACTCGGATGGAATTTCTTCAGTTCCTCTTCAAAATTTATCATTGTACTTTAAACCTCGCATATCTTTGGGGGACATCCTACTCATAATAGCGGGATTATCCCAAAAAATCAATGCTTATCTTCATAAATTATAAGAAAGAATCGTGCCATTCCGACAGCATGAACGGACATATGGCAAGTGTCTTTATATTTCGACGAGATGTTATAGATTTGAGTGCGTAATTCGCCCTACCCGGCTACTTTCTCTTGTATCTGAAAACTCTTCATAATTTCTTGAATCAGAACATTTCGATCTATCGGTTTCCCCAAGTGACTGTTCATTCCGGCATCGAGGCAATTGTCTACATCTTCTTTTAATGCGTTCGCCGTCATCGCGATAATTTGAAGTGATCCCGCTCTGGGCGTTCCGAATGCTCTGATAATACGCGTTGCGGTCAGTCCATCCATCTTGGGCATCTGTACATCCATCAAGATCAAATCGATGGACTCGTTCGATCGAAAAGCATCCACCGCTTCTTCGCCGTCTGCGGCGTGTAGTATAGATACACCGATATCCTCCAGCATCGAGGTTACGATATCTCTGTTGATCTCCATATCATCAACCACTAAAATTGTTTTATTGGAAAAATCAATTTCTGCTTCAATCGTATCCTCTATCTGAGCGCTCTGGATATCCTGTGTTCCCGTTGTTACATTTATTTCAAAATAAAAAGTACTGCCGCCTCCCGGCTCCGATTCAACCCCTATCATTCCATCCATCGCTTCAACGATCGCTTTGGAAATCGCCAGTCCCAGACCGGTTCCTCCGAAGCGGCGTGTCGTAGACTTATCCGCTTGCTCGAAGGGATTAAAAATTCGTGTCTGATCCTCCTTAGGGATACCGACCCCGTTGTCTTTCACCATAAAATACAAGCGAAGGTGATCTGCTTCGCGCGCCATAAGCTTCGCTTCAAGTAAAACCGTCCCTCCCTTTTCGGTAAATTTCAAGGCATTACTCAATAAATTCATCAAAACTTGACTGAGTCGCTGGTCGTCTGCAAAGAGAACTTCCGGTATTTCAGGATCTAGTTGTGTTTGGAAGGTGATTTCCTTTTGCGCCATATCCGATTGAAAGTGATCTGTCAAAGAATTCATGAATTGACGAAAAGTAAAATTCGTTGGCGATATAGTAAATTTATGTTCCTGTATTTTGGAGATGTCCAGTATGTCGTTTACTATAGTCAATAGATGCTTGGAAGCGTATTGAATTTTCCCTAAATACTCTGCCTTATCGGCATTAGCTCTGTGCATAGCGATATCAGTCATACCAATAATCATGTTGAGCGGCGTACGAATTTCATGACTCATCGAAGACAGAAATTGGCTTTTGGCACGAGAGGCCTCTTCGCTCTGTTTCGCGCGACTCCGAAACATCTGTACACAGATCGCCGTAAACAAAACACAGGCAAGTAAGGCGGCCAGATGTAGTCCCGTTAATATTTTCATTTGTTTTTCTTGGGTATGTAGGTTATACCGCAGCCCATCAACGCCCGCTATATAGGCGACATTTCCTTCGGGGTCATAGATTGGCGCAAACGCAGAGATAAAACTTACTTCATCAATCTCCTCCGTCACTGTAAAATACGCGCTATGATCGTCATAATTAAGGCTTTCCACTTCGGAGAGATCCATGCTGGCGACCTCTCCGGCAGCAGCTTTGCGGGACGCGTCCACACTGACACGCGGCATACCGGGACGCGCTAATGTTTGCGGATCCGTGTCACTGTCGATGACGAATTCCTCACTTAGGTCCGGCATCAATCGCAGATAATATACAAACATCAGATCCATCTGATTGGCAAAATCAATCAATTGGCTGCGCAATTGTTCGCCCTCCGGCGAAAAAACATCTTCCGGTGTCGTGATTTCTTCTAATCGTTCATACGAAACAAAGTTCGCTGCCGCAACCGCTGTCGATTCTAAGCGTTTCCTGACTTCGTCAATAATCAGATCCGTCGATACTTGCGCCGATTGGTAGGTTTGCAAGGTGGCGATCAGCATCAACAACAAAGAAAACGCTGAGAGAACAATGAACAATGTGGTCATGATATGTGATTTTGGTTTCACGCAAAAATTCCTCCGGATGATCCATGCGTTTATGTTTGAAAACGGTTTTCTTTCAAACATTATACGTCAATGACATAGAAAGTCAAACGACATTGTTTAAAGCAATATTGATTTAGGAGTCAAAAGCTTGATACCTACGAATTTTCACAACTCCTTGTCAATTAGCTCTATGAAATATATAATGATCTATGTAACATTATCCGAGACAATACACATATCTGCATAGGAGAAACCGTTATGTTTGATTTGCAAGCATATCTACCTTTTTTAATACCACTGGCTATCATCCAATATGGGTTAACAATCGCTGCAATCATTCATGTGTGTAAAGCGAAAACCTTCCGATTTGGCAAACGACCTTTGTGGATCGTCTTATCTCTCATATCAATCATTGGTCCGGTATTATACTTTACCATAGGTAGAGCGGATACAGATTAATAAGGCTTTTTTTCAATTACTCTGATCGAACATAGCGCGTAATCGCGCGACAGGTGACGAACCATGCATACATTGACTGTTTCAGGACTTTCCAAAAGCTTTGGTCAGACCAAAGTCATTGATGATATCTCCTTCGATGTGCCGCAAGGCAGTATTTTAGGATTCATCGGTGCCAATGGTGCGGGCAAAACCACAACGATGAAAATGATACTTGGGTTGCTACCGGCTGATCGCGGCGACATCTTCGTGTGCGGCGAGAAAGTTGCCTTTGGCGAAACCAAGACCAATCGTCACATCGGATATTTACCGGATGTGCCGGAATTTTACGGCTATATGCGACCAAAAGAATACTTACAATTGTGCGGTGAAATCGTCGGATTAAGCAGTACCGAAACCTCACGCCGCATCGATGAGCTTTTAGAGATTGTTGGTTTATCGAATGTAAATAAGAAGATTAGCGCCTTTTCCCGAGGAATGAAACAGCGATTGGGCATGGCGCAAGCATTGATCAATGAACCGAAACTTTTGATTTGCGATGAACCCACCTCCGCCCTTGACCCAATGGGCAGAAAAGAGATTTTGGACATCCTAAAGCGCATCAAAGGAAAAAGTACAGTAATTTTTTCCACGCACATCTTGTCTGATGTGGAACAAATCTGTGATAGTGTGGCTGTTTTAAGCGGAGGGCATATCGTTTTGTCCGGAACCTTGCCCGACCTTCGCGCAAAGCGTCAATCGGATTCCATTCGGATAGAATTTGCTTCCTCTGCGGACAAAGAACAGTTTGCGGCTGAGGCACCCGGATTATTGAACGACGCAGAAATTGCTGATACAATCTTACTCCTGCACACAGCGGATCGTGAAACATCACAACGCGAGATTCTGAGGATTTTAACCAATCGTGATATTTTACCTCTCAAAATAGAAGTAATAGAACCAACCATTGAAAGCTTGTATTTAGAAGTAACCGGTTAAGCCAAGTGCGCGAAATGCAACGCGCGAGATAGGAATATAGATGAGAGCTTTTATTGCATTTACAAAAAAAGAGTTTGTCGAGAGCCTGCGTACCTACCGAATATTGATCTTGTCGGCAGTTTTTCTAATACTAGGTGTGATGAGCCCGCTAACCGCGAAAATTATGCCTGATCTGTTCAGCGGGATCGATTTAGGAGGTGGTCTGACCATCACCGTGCCGGAGCCTACCGCCATGGATTCGTGGTCTCAATTTTTCAAAAATGTTGGTCAGATGGGTATGCTACTTTTGATCATCACATTTTGCGGGATTATGGCCAATGAATTTAGCCGGGGAACCCTGGTCAACCTGCTGACAAAAGGATTGAAACGCCACATAGTCGTATTGTCCAAATTTCTGGCAGCAAGTATTCTATGGACAGCAAGCTATCTGCTTTGCCTCTCAGTTTGCTATGCTTATACGGAATTCTATTGGCCCGCCGTCGTTTTATACGACCCCTTTTTCGCATTTCTATCGCCATGGCTGTTCGGGGAATTTTTAATTGCTCTGTTGATTTTAGGCGGCATCCTATTTCGTAATTTCTACGGCAGCCTCTTTACATGCTTTGCTGTCATCATTGTGCTGAGTTTACTCAATATCAACCCGCAATTTCAAAAGTATAATCCTATTATGCTTGCAAGCGGCACACTCAGCCTATTAAACGCACAAAAAGAAACAGCCGACTTTATACCGGCTGCTATCCTTTGCGCTTGTCTTATTGTGGTGCTGATAGCAGGTTCGATCGTTGCTTTTTATAAAAAGAAGATTTGATAGTGGTTATAATTAAGAAATTCAATCTGACCGAATTTATGTGATAATAGTTGCAATGATGAATGCACTTATTAACAGAAACTTGACACACATAATGACAAATGCAGCTAACACAATTCTACCTCGCTTTTTGAGCTTTTGCCACAAAATAATCACGGTAATCGTTGGAGCCGTCGCACTAATTGAAAAGAATATGACGCTCAGAATTTGATTGCTATTCATTGCTATCCTCATTTCATATTGTTCGGATATATTCTGCATTGAACTATATCTGATCAATAATAAAGCGTAATATCTCAATATCCGCTATAAGCATCAGTATAATTAAACTCCAGCCATTGCTGCTCAATCGAAACCGTATCACCCTTTGTATTTAAAATGGATACAACATCCGCCATCGCACTCCCGTGATCATATCCCCACATGTATTGATAAACCAATATTCTTTCTTCGTTATTCCATTGAATAATCTCAAAGCGATACACGCAATCCAACTCACAAATATTTACCTTATACAGTTGGCGTTCATCATAGAGATTGTAAATATCTTCAGTGTAGTTAACTACAAATCTCAAATCACCATCGTAATCTCTAATTTCAACCTTGTGATCATCGGTATAAGATCCAATTCGATAGAAAACATCCCTAAAAAACTCATGTTCATATTCTCTCGAAATAGCCTCTACAGACACTTCATTTTCACCCGGAGTAAACAAGAAGAAATCATGTGTTCCTTGCCCTCCATTCCCATGACTATCAAAAAAAAGAATCAATTCCCTATTGCCATCGCCATCGCTATCCGTCGTCCGTAAATCCACAATATGAGCAATATAGTAATTTAGCATAAATGGATTTTCATATCCTTCAAATTCGACTTTTAATTCGTCGATAAACCTCGAACCTTCCATCTCCTTCATCTTTATATTTATGCTAACATTTACTCCTGATAATTCAAACGCAACACTTCCTGTTTCGTTTAATTGGCGAAACCATTCCTCATCTTGTTCATTCGTAATTATTGGGAATGTTTCTTTTTCTTTTGGTGGCATGGTTTCACCATTGCTTGCATTGTTCGTTTGGGATCCTTGGTTTATCTTAGGCTCTTCTATTGTGGTTCCTTCAGATTTGCCTAATGAAATAGTTGTATTGAATACAGGTTCAATTTCCTCCGTGTTTTTATGACAAGCAAAGGTACTGATACAGAAAAGCAGTAATATGATAATTACAATGTTTTTGTTTTTCATCTGAATCTCCTTTGATGCTGACAATACGATGTTCCACCGCATGCACGTTGTTCTTCGCATAATCAATTTGCTTTCTACGCCAAATATAGCATACAAATCGTATGCGAACAAGATGTGATTGGTAAACAACTTTCGTTTCTTTGATGATCCAAAAAGAGACGCATCGGCTAAACCGATGCGTCTCTTGTGAGTTCTGCTGGTGACCGGACTTGAACCGGTACGGGATTGCTCCCGAGGGATTTTAAGTCCCTTGCGTCTGCCTATTCCGCCACACCAGCCTGTAAATAAAAAAATGCCACGACCCAGAAGGGACTCGAACCCTCGACCTCCGCCGTGACAGGGCGGCGCTCTAACCAACTGAGCCACTGGGCCATTTACTTGTACGGGTTCATGTCGTAGGACAAAAACACGCACTT
>JAISHZ010000167.1 GCA_031262285.1 Lachnospiraceae bacterium
GATGAAAACGACTGGGATATAGATGCTGTGGAGAGCCTACGGTTTTTATGCAGCCACAACAGGGTAGATATCGTTATTCTATCCGAAGACGATTATCCAGAATCGATTGAAAGTATTAAACTTCAGTTCAAGCCTTACTATTTGGATGGAGCTATATTAGAAGTACTCAGAGTCTCGCATTTATCTACAAAAGAGAAAGTTGTTCAAGAGTATTTAATGTCTCATCCTGATCTTTTAAGATATGTCATTGTTGATTATGTGGACTTGGAGAAACATTTCCGTGGGAGAACCGTGTGTATCAGGAATAGTTATGTGTTGAATAAAGAAACAGCAACAAAAGCAAAACGTATATTGGAGTTCGGTCCATGGTGGTCTGATCAATATAGATTGGAAGTGGATAATGTTGGAAAAGACCAACTGATAGAGGACTACTATAAAAAAGTGATATTTCTTGATATTGATGGTGTACTCAATGAGGAGGATAGAGGACCGACAATCGTTGAAGATTATGTAAAAAATTTGGCATGGATTGTAGAAGAGACGGGGGCGGAGATTATACTTTCTTCATCATGGAGATATACATATGGGAGTTATGCCTATATGGGATTTCCGGGAGATGATCAAAGCATGGAAATGCTATTGGATTACTTTGACAAGTATACCCTTAAAGTTTCTGGTATCACACCAAGATATTTTAATGGTCCAAATGGGCGTCCATTTGAAATTAGATCGTGGCTGTGTCAACGACCAGAAGTAGAACGCTTTGTTATTTTGGACGATGAAACTTTCTGGAAATGGAACTGGCTGGAGCCACATGTTGTATGTACGTCAAGAAAAACCGATAGAATGAAGTACCAAACAGGATTGGACAGGGAATATGCAGAAAGAGCAATCATGATTCTTAAGGGAGAGTATAAACAGCCTACAGTACAGTAAACAAGAAATCGTAAACTTAAAGAATGTCTCGGACAAGTCTACCTTTAACTTGTTATTTGGACTGTTTCGTTCGCAAAGTTCGTTCATGTTTTTGGTGGCAAAGAATTGATCTCCATGATATGATTAAGGAAGACATGGGACATCCTATCGGCAAATTGATGCGTGAACAAACAGCTCGATAGGCGGCTCAAAAAAACTAAATTCGTGGGGACTATTGCCAAGGTATCACACAAAGCATAGGAAAATACAACAAGCATAAGGAGCACACATGAACATTTCTATTACAGGTAATCTAGGAAGCGGAAAATCCAGTATTTGTAAGATCCTTCGGGAGAAAGGCTATGACATTATTTCCGCAGGCACGATTTTTCGGGATCTTGCGAAGGAACACCATATGTCGGTGGAGGACTTTAACAAGAAGGTCAACGAAGATATTCAAAGGGGGGATCATTCGGTGGATGATCTGATTGATCAGCGCACCACTAAGATTGATGAGACCAGAGACAATGTGATCTTTGATTCCAGGCTGGCATGGCACTTCGCACCCCGGTCATATAAGGTATTTGTAACAGTAGATATCGATGAAGCCGCCAAGAGGGTCTATCAGGATGGGAAACGTGCGGATTCGGAAAGTTACAGCTCCCTGGAAGAATGTAAAAATGCGCTGCTCCACCGTCAGGAGTTGGAGCGTCAGCGCTTTTTAGAATTGTACCAAATCAACTATTTTGATCAGAACAATTATGATTTAGTAGTCGATAGTACCGCTTTGACGCCCCAGGAAGTGGCGGAGCGGATTGTTGAAAGTTTTGTTCTCTTTCAACAATCCAACCAATGAATAGGATTACACAGCTTAATATGCACGTGCACATAGCAATCTGTGGGGATCATGGGGTCAAAATACCGTCTGACCTACCATCACAATGTAATGTGTCACACATCAGATTCTGCAAGACTTTCCCACAAACCATACTGCTGTTCCAGACTCTGTTCCACTCCCTCCAGGGTCTGGGACAGTTCTTGGAGCCGCTGAAAGTTAGACCCTGTCTCGGGCAGATTCATTTCAGCCGTTAAAGCCTCTTTTTGATCCTCCAATGAAGTGATCTCTTCCTCGCACTTTCGCAGATCATTCTCATGTTTGCGTTTTTGCGCCGCTGCTTCCTTCTGGGTTTGCCATTCCTGCTTCACTGCAGATACCTTTTTGACCGCAACAGCTTCCCCTTTGGGTGCCAATTCTTCCCGTTTCTCCAGATAGTAATCATAATTCCCCAGATAATTCACGAACTGCCCCAGTTTCAGTTCCAGAATCCGATGGGCTGTCTTATTAATGAAATACCGATCATGAGAGACATATAAAACCGTTCCTTCATAATGATTTAATGCATTTTCCAATATTTCTTTTGACATAATATCTAAATGGTTCGTAGGTTCGTCCAAAATCAGAAAATTCGCATTGCTTAGCATCAGTTTAGCCAATGAAACTCGCCCTCGCTCTCCGCCGCTTAGGGAAGAAATTACCTGAAATACGTCGTCTCCTGTAAACAAAAAAGCGGCCAGTATATTGCGGATTTCCGTATTTGTCAGAGTGGGATATGCATCTGCAAGCTCCGAAAAAAGAGTTTTCTCTGAGTGGAGCACATTGTGCTCCTGGTCATAATACCCGATTTCCACCTTGGAACCTAGTGTAACAGACCCCGTATCCGGCGGCAGTAATCCATTGATCATTTTAAGTAAAGTGGTCTTACCGGTCCCATTATCCCCGATAATCGCCACATGCTCCCCACGCTTGATCTCCAGATCCACATGAGCAAAAAGAGCTTCCGTCCCGAATGCCTTACTCAGATCCTGAATCGTCAGCACATCATTGCCGCTAAGTTTTCGCGGGCTTAAGGTGAGATGCATATCCGTACGCTCTTCGGTGGGCTTATCTAGTACCTGGATCTTATCCAGCATCTTCACCCGGCTCTCCGCCCGCTTAATGGATTTTTCCCGGTTAAAGCTCCGAAGTTTCTCAATCACTTCCTCCTGGTGACGTATCTCCTTTTGTTGATTCAGATACGCATGCCAAGCGGCGGTACGAAGCTGCTCCTTCTTGCCGGCATAAGCAGAGTAGTTCCCCTGAAATACAGTAGCCTTACTTTGCTCCAGCTCGATCACTTTCTTCGCCACTCGATCCAGAAAGTATCGGTCATGGGATACCACCAGCACACCGCCCTTATAGTTCATCAAATATGTCTCCAACCAACTAATGGAATTCATATCCAAATGGTTGGTAGGCTCATCCAATATGATCAAATCCGGTGCCAAAAGAAGCAGCTTCCCTAAAGCCACCCGCGTCTTCTGACCGCCGGACAACGTATCCGTCTGCTTCTGAAAGTCCTCATCACCAAATCCAAGTCCCTTTAATACCCCTGTGATTTCGCTCTGGTATTTATATCCGCCCTTTTGCTCATATTCATGGGTCAGCCGTCCATACTGCTCCATCAGCTCTGTGAGCGCATCTCCAGTCGCATGGTGCATAGCTGCTTCACACTCTCGCATCCGCCGCTCCAGCTCCAGTACATCCTGCTTGGCTGACATCAGTTCATCGTAGATCGTATGGGCAGAGTCTAGTGCGGCATTTTGCGGCAGATATCCAACAGAACGATTCTTAGTCAAAATGACGGAACCGTCTTCAGCAGGCAGTTCTCCCATAATAATCCGCAGCAGCGTCGTCTTCCCCGCTCCATTGACCCCTACTAAAGCGGTCTTCTCCATATCCTCTAAAAAGAAAGAAATATCTTTTAAAATAACCTTTCCTGAAAAAGAAATCGAAATATTCTGACAATTCAACAATATCATCTCTAAACTCCTGTATCCTTCGTCTGTTCTTTTCATCATAACATGATACCAGGGTTCAAAGGTCATGTTTGACTTGCTTGCAAGGCAAAACATGACATTGGAACCCGCCAAAACACGAGAAAGTAGCCCGATAGGGCGGATTTCGAGTGTTTTAGGATTGCGGGATGTGCGAAACGCACGAAGAACGCGCGCGAGCACGTAGCAATCCGTAGGTATCAGGGGTCAAAATACCTTTTGACCCCATCATCATAACATGTGTTGCTATTCATTTCTACTGAAATATGATTTGATTTATCTTGCAAAATTTACGAATATAAACTATGCTTTTATCAATTGCATACGAAACATAGGAGGCGCATATGAAATATTTCTTCTAATACACAAAAAAAGAATAATTTCAAGCGCATAACGTCCCATATAGAACAAGCCAAGATATACCGCCCCATACCCCACAGGAGTAGGATCATGACCAGAATATTGATATGTGATGATAACATCAATGACCTAGAGGAACTATACCAAATCACAGAGAATTATTATAACAAAACGGATAAAGATGCACCTGTTGCTTCCTATTCTATACTGAGATTTACGGATCCCCATAAAGCACTTGATTATATCGAAGATGGTAACAAGATTGATATCGCTATACTTGATGTTTTAATGCCCCGGATGAACGGTATGGAGTTGGCAGCAGGTATGCGGGAATTAGGATTCGGAGGTTACTTGATATTTCTGACTTCATCGAATGATTTTGCGGCGCAAAGTTACTCCGTCAAAGCGTTTTCCTATATACTCAAACCCGCAGAACGGCATGCTGTGAGTGAGCTTCTTGACATCATAGAGAAAATGAGACAAGCAGATGACCGCAATGGATTCCCCTTGACGCGCAGGAGCGGTGTGCGATTTGTGCTATATACAGAGCTGATGTACATCGAGTCTATGAATCATCAGTTGCTTTTTCATCTGATAGATGGTGAGATCATCAGCATCTATGCCACCCTTAGAGAATATTCAGAAATGTTACTTGCCAAACCCCAGATGTGCAGACCTCAAAAAAGTTTTATCATCAATCTTGATTATGTGCGTTCCTTTGAAAACAGCTCGATTTATATGAGAGATGGTATGCGCATATCTGTGCCGAAAGAATTTGAAACGATCAAAGAGAAGTGGCTGGAGCGGATGTTTGGACAGAAGGAGTGGTGATAATCGATTTTTACGTAGGAAACGGGGCATTTTACGCAGACGGCACAT
>JAISHZ010000311.1 GCA_031262285.1 Lachnospiraceae bacterium
GACAGTTGAACTTGATAAACAGGGGAGAATCCTCATCCCGGCGCAGCTACGAAGCTTTGCGGGATTGGAGAAAGATGCCGTACTGATCGGCGTGGGAAGCCGCATTGAGATCTGGAGCAGTGAGAAATGGGAGGCAGTTTCCCAAGATAACGACATGGATGAAATCGCGAAGTCTATGGAAAGCCTTGGACTGAGCCTATGATAGAACACGAAAGTACAAAGACCTTTATCCACACCTCCGTACTATTGGAGGAGGTCATCGAATATATGAACCTGCGGCCGGAGGGAAGTTATCTGGATGCGACAGTAGGCGGTGGCGGACATAGCTTGCGGATGGTACAAGCACTGGGTGGCGGACACCTGTACGCGCTGGACCAAGATGCACATGCTTTAGAAGCAGCAAAGCAAAGACTCGCCTCCTACGCGAGCAAAACTACCTTTCTACGAGGAAATTTTGAACATGCGAAGGAGATTCTGGCGGGGCTTGGCGTGGATGCGCTGGATGGGATATTACTGGATTTGGGGGTATCCTCTCCGATGTTTGATACTCCGGAGCGTGGATTTTCCTATCGGTTTGACGGACCGTTAGATATGCGTATGGATCAGGATCAGGCACTTTGCGCACACACCATCGTCAATACCTACACGCAAGAACGATTGGCGAAGATCATCGCCATGTACGGGGAAGAAAAATTCGCACGTAACATCGCGAAACACATCGTACTAGCCAGAAACGAAAAATTGATCGAAAGCACTTTTCAATTGAATGATATCATCAAAGCCGCTATACCGGCTAAGATGAGACGTGATACACATCCCTCCAAGAGGACGTTTCAAGCAATTCGGATAGAATGCAACCGTGAATTGGAGGTTTTAGAAAAAGCTTTACAAGAACTGACGAGTATCCTAAAGCCGGCGGGACGCCTCTTAATCATCACCTTTCATTCTTTGGAAGACCGAATGGTAAAGAATGCGTTTCGCACGATGGAAAATCCATGTATCTGTCCGCCAAGCTTTCCTGTGTGTGTTTGTCACAGAGTATCCCGGGGGAGTGTGATTACGAGAAAGGCAATAGTGCCCAGCGAACAAGAGCAGATCGACAACCCCAGATCAAAAAGCGCAAAACTGCGTGTATTTGAAAAAAGGTTGGCATAGCGGTTAGGAAGGAGCAGATTCTATGACACAAACACAGGGCAGACCCCAATCAAACTCTATTACACACAGAACAAATCAAGGAACAAGCTATGCGATGACCCAGAGAGTTCCGCAAGTAACTGTGCAAAGAGCATCTCAAACAATTGCGCAAAGAGCACCCCAGACAACTGCGCCCAAAGCATCCCAAACAATCTCACAAGGAGCTGCTCAAACAGGGTATGATACTCAGGAGTACATATATGGAAGCGCGGTACTGGCGCCTTTGTGGCACCCGGGTATGGAAGATGCACCCAAGCATCTTAGTACGAGAGTACGTAAAAATCGGGAGAAAGCTAATTTCTATACACTTGGGTATGTGGCGTTTTTACTCTTGTCCATTCTGCTAATGGTTGGTGCTTTTATTAACTATATTGAACTACGCGCGGACTTGACGAATCGGATATCTGATGTGGCGAGTCTGCAAGAATCTGTCAATCGATTAGAACGCGAAAATGAAGAGAATTACAATCAGATTATACGCGATGTAAATTACCAAGCAATCGAGCACCAAGCGATTACGCAACTGGGCATGATGTATCCGCAGCAGGATCAGATTGTAACATATGAGAATGAAGGGACAGATTATTTTCGTTCGATCAGTGCCTCGTCGCAGATAGGAGCGCCATGAAGCATAGCGGATCCCGAGGTGAGCGCAAAGAGCCTGCAGAATTTCAGAAATTCGGCCCCAAAAAGCAAAAGAGACTAATGATTCTACTTTGCTTAATGCTCGTTGCTTTTTGTTTCCTCGGCTTTCGTCTGTTGATCATTACGGGAGAGGATGGCGATCGTTATAGCATGCAAATCCTTTCGCAGCAACGCTATGACAGTGTCACACTACCTTTTCGGCGCGGGGATATTGTGGATGCGAAGGGAACCATTCTGGCGACAAGCGAAAAAGTCTACAACTTAATCGTAGACTCCAGGCTGATTCTGGAGCTTGAGCAGCGCAAAGAAGGTGCTTTAGCGCAAACACTGCAAGCACTTCATCAATGTTTTGGCTTGGATATGGAAACCATGCGTACATACATCCGCGAGCATCCAAGCTCCGCCTACTACGTGCCGCTCAAGCAACTGCGTTACGACCAAACCACAGAGTTTTTGGCGTTGGCGGACGAAGAAGATTCTCTCATCGGCGGTATCTTTTTTGAAGAGGAATACAAAAGGTTATACCCGAACAATACGCTCGCCTGTGATGTCATTGGTTTTATGACCGGTGATAACAATGGGACATATGGTCTGGAAGAAGTTTACAATAATCAACTCAATGGCACGACCGGCCGTGAATTCGGTTATTTGAATGTTGATGAGGATTTAGAACGAACAATCAAACCGGCGGTAGACGGCTACACCATTCATACAACCTTAGATGTGTCAATACAACGTATGGTGGAGAATGCGATTGCAGATTTTAATACACAGTACACGGATGCTTATCGAGAGGGAGCGGGCGCAAATAACATCGGTTGTGTCATTCAAGATATTCATAACGGAAACATTCTGGCCATGGCGAGCGCTCCTACATTTGATTTAAATAACCCGCGTGACTTAACGCAGCTCTATACATTAGAAGAAATATCGCTCATGGAAGAAGCGGGAACAAACTATGACGCTTTAAACAGCTTATGGCAGAATTTTTGTATCACAGGAACCTATGAACCCGGCTCCACGGCGAAACCCTTTACCGTTGCGGCCGCTTTGGAATGCGGAGCGATTAACGGCAATGAAGTCTTTGTCTGCGAGGGTGGACTGCCGTTTGACGGAGTGGAACACCCGGTAGCTTGCCATAATACCTCCGGTGACGGCAATGTAACCGTCAAAAATGCGGTTGCGTGGTCATGTAATGTCGCATTGATGAAAATCGCGGCAAAAATGGGCAAGGACAACTTCACAACCTTCCAAAACAACTTTAACTTTGGACTAAAGACAAACATTGACTTAACCGGAGAAGCGCGAACTGCCTCCTTATTGTATACCAAGGAAACGATGAAACCAATTGATTTGGCGACCAACTCTTTTGGACAAAACTTCAATGTAACTATGATTCAAATGATCAGCGCATTTTCCTCCCTCATTAATGGAGGTTATTACTACGAGCCGCATGTGGTGAGTCGAATTACCAATTCCCAAGGCCAGGCGGTGAGTCGGATAGAGCCTAGAATACTAAAGAGAACGATTTCCGCATCCACTTCGCAGCTCATCAGGGAGTATTGCTATGCGGTAGTGATGGAAGACGGCGGAGCCGGA
>JAISHZ010000029.1 GCA_031262285.1 Lachnospiraceae bacterium
TAGAGCAAATATTGCGCTGTGTCATGCCGATATTTGCTATACAATTTATATGAATCGGTATTGCTGTCTGAATATCTTTTGACAGAATCGAGTGTACAAAATGGCTTTGGAGGATCTTATGAAGAAATTTACAGTATTGCCTATCGCGGAGAATAATTTGACGGTGACAATCATCGCCTCTACACTGTTTGTGATCGGCATCTTCGCCATCATCGCAGGCACCGTTTTTTTATTCGCCTCTATACAGATAATGGGTTCCTTGACTTGGCTATTGTTCTACGGTTGTATGGCGCTAGGCACCGTGATTTGGCGTATCCTCCTTGGACGGATCATTAAGCCATTTCACCATCCGGCAAAGAAATAAAATTCATCATGTATCTAGCAAGATCGGTTTTTCATAGGAGGATCGTTACATATGGGAGCATCGGCTACCAAATTGCCCGCGACACGCGAGGAGAAAATTCGTAAGAAGCAGTATTTCAAATCCTACATGAAAAGACATTGGATTCTTTACGCAATGCTTCTTCTACCCATGGTCTACTTCGTCATATTTAAGTATATTCCGATGATTAACATCGGCATGGCATTCAAGAAGAACAATTTCATCAAAGATCTTTGGGCAGAAGTACCATGGGCGAGGAATGGCGGATTCGAGTATTTCATCGATGCGTTTAAAAACGCCCAATTTTTACAAGCTTTGCGCAATACCATCACATTGAACCTCTTGGATTTGGTTTTAGGCTTCCCGGCACCGATTATTTTGGCAATCTTGCTGAATGAACTTCGTTTCAAAAAATTCAAACGAATCACGCAAACCGTCGCCTATATGCCCCACTTCTTATCGTGGGTTATCATTTCCGGTATGGCATTGCAGCTTTTTGCTCCCACACAAGGTATGGTAAATGTTTTGCTTGGTAAAATCGGACTCGGTCCCATTCACTTTTTGGATAAACCAATGAACTGGGTGTTCACCTTCATCTTCTTGGGGATTTGGCAAAGTGTCGGATGGAATACGATCATCTATCTGTCAGCTATTACGAGTATCAGCCCGGAGCTTTATGAGGCGGCTTCGGTGGATGGTGCCGGGCGCTTCCGTAAAATCTGGCATATTACTCTGCCCGGATTAAGACCGACCATCGTCATTTTGTTGATTATGGCGCTTGGGCGTATCATCGGCAGTGATTTTGACCGACCCTATACCTTGATGAATCCGCTTGTTACACAGAATGCGACGGTTCTCTCCGTCTTTGTATACAACTGGGGTATCAAAAGTAACATGTATTCACTAGCTACCGCCGTAGGATTGTTTCAATCGGTTGTAGGTTTGCTCTTTGTCTTGGGCTCCAATAAAGTGGCTAACAAGCTGGGCGAACGCGGTATCTTTTAAGGAGGATCGATCATGGCGAACCAAATCAAAAAGATTTCTCACAAGAAAAAAGCCAATCCTCTTCGTTTCGGCGACTGGGTTGTGGCATTCATTTGTTTATTGGTGGTCATACTATGCGTTTCACCGCTTATTCATTTATTGGCGCGTTCTCTGTCCTCAGCGACCGCGCTGACGAAAGGGCAGGTGACATTCTGGCCGGTGGATTTTGATTTAACGGCGTACAAATCCATCCTAACGGACGACCGCTATATTCGCTCTTTGATATGGACAGCATTCTTGACGCTGTTTTGTACATTGCTCTCGCTACTGATGACCATTTTGTGTGCATACCCTCTTACATATGACCAATTAAAAGGGCGTTCAGTCATCAATGTTATCATCATCGTTACCATGTATTTTGGTGCCGGTACGATACCAACATACTTGCTGATTAGCGATTTAAAGATGATAGACACAGCGTCTGCGCTGATCGTACCGTCTTGTCTTTCTGTATTTAATATGATCTTGATGCGCAGCTTTTTCTTCGGAATACCGGCAAGTCTTCGTGAATCGGCGGAGATTGACGGTGCGGGTCCTTTGACAGTGTTGGTAAGGATCTATCTGCCGTTGTCTACCCCCGTACTCGCGACCTTGGCTTTGTTCTACGCGGTAGGCAGATGGAATGGTTTTTCCGACGCACTGTTGTATATCAAGAATCGTGATCTGTATCCGATTCAGTATTTATTATACAACTTGCTCAATTCTATGAACAGTATCGAGGTTCAACAACAAGACGGTTTTGCTACACCCGGTACTAGCGAAACGATCAAAGCTGCAACGGTTATGTTTGCCACAGTTCCGATTTTAGTGGTATATCCATTCTTGCAACGGTATTTTATAGCGGGGGTAACCCTTGGTGCCGTGAAAGAATAGCGATATAGATTCGACGTCCCCATCACATGTAAACAAATAAGGAGGAGTAACAGCATGAAAAAGTATTATCGCTTTTTGGCTACAGTTTTATCGGTAGTCCTAGTGCTTTCTACCCTTGCTGCGTGCAAAAAAGACGACGGCGGTGGCACTGCCGGCAGCGGCACTGCAGGCGGCAGTAGCGGAGCACCCACGGAATTGACGCAGGAGGCATTGGATGAAGTGGGTCTTGAACTTGTAGACGGCAAGTACAGATTTAAAGAAATGAAGGAGATCACAGTTGAGATTTTCGATCGCGGCCAAGACGATGGAAAGACCACTCCGGAAAACAATTACTGGACCGACTGGATCAAAGAAGGCGTGTTAGAAGATCACAATATCAGCGTAACTTTCGTAGCCGTTCCCAGATGGACAGAGTCTGACGACATCAACAACCTGTTGGCATCTGAGACCGCTCCCGATGTCTGCGTAACGTACAACATAGCAGCTGTTAATCAATATGCCGCTATGGGTGGTGTTGTAGACATATCCGAGCTGGTCTATGATTACAAGCCGGCGCTGATGAATATGTACAATTTGTTAGAAGATTTTAATATTTGGTTCAATCAAGATCCAGAAACGGGTGCGTTATATGCAATCGAAACGCTCGCAGCAAACACTGCTCAAATCAATACCTATGTCCGTGAGGATTGGTTGGCGAAATTGAATCTTGAAGAGCCTACCACTTTAGAAGAGTTCGAAGACGTCCTAATCGCCTTCCGCGATAATGCAGAGACCCTTTTGGGTGCTGATGCTGACCAGATGATCCCCTTCGCGCTCAGTCAAGACGTGGCTTGGAGAGCGTACAACCTTCTCCATTCCTTCTTCCCTGATGACATTACGGATAAAGATTTATATGTCTATGGATTTGACGACAGAGGTTTCTCTATGCCGTATATCAAAGAGGGTGTGAGAATCCTCAACAAATGGTACAACGAAGGCTTAATCTGGAAGGATTTCGCGCTCTACGGAGATGGCGATACCACAGAAGATCAGTTGATGAAGAATGGTTATATTGGTGCTTGGGAGCAGAGTTATGATTTACCATATCGTGATGGTGCGAATGGTATCACAGCAATGATGCATGAACTGATAGGACCGGATGCTACCTACATCGCGATTGAGCCGTTCTTGAACGACGCAGGCGTTCCGAAGAAATATGTTAAGGGCAGGTTCGATCGTAAGATCTTCTTCCCGATGACCAACGACGAGCCGCTCGCGTCTCTTCTATATGTTGACTGGATTTCAGCTCCTGAAAATCAAGAGTTCTTACAGATTGGTGAGGAAGGCGTTCATCATGAAGTTACAGCGGAAGGAGCAATCAGATCCCTAACCGACAAATCCGAAAAGATCATGAACTCCGCGCTCAACATCGACTACACGATTACGATCAATGGCTTAACCTTCCAAAATGATGATGAAAAGACAAACGCTTCTCGCGCATTGGCATTCCCGGAAGTAGATCCTGTTTATCCGATCAGAAGTATGGAAGTGAATGCGAACCATGCATTCTCGCCTGCTCCGGTTAATCTAGGCACGGTCGCATCTGAAGAAGGTATGGCTACTCCGTTAGCAGATGAGAGAGACCGCATACTGGCACAAACAATCATCGTTCCGGTAGCAGATTTTGATGCTACATGGGATAAAGAATACGCAAACTACTTATCCATGGGTGGGCAGAAGATTATTGATGAGCGTACCGAGTTATGGGAAGCTGCGTATGGCGATTCTACATCGAGGAACTAATGACTTGTCAGGCACTTGAGTACGGCAGAGTCGAGTCTCCTGTTCGGACACAGCAGTTTTTGAACCACAACAATAGAGAAGACCATAGCACGAGGGGACAGTGCTGTGGTCTTCTTTTCTGTACAGAATGCCCAAAAATAAACTACTTTTTATGCAATTTGTAGGCAATAAAGGTAGAAAGATTGGCAGTTTTTGAGCAGAAATATGTCCTTGGAAAGAATACACTGAAAACAACTATATTCAATGCCAGTGTCTCAAGGTCATGTGTTTTACTGCTTGCAAAGAAATACATACCGTGGGGACAGGCATTTGATACTCTGTCTCAGGGAAAGGAGAACGGATTTCTTCATGGAAAAAAGACAATA
>JAISHZ010000096.1 GCA_031262285.1 Lachnospiraceae bacterium
TCTTGTTACAAGCGAAAACATGTCGAGTCTGTTTCGAAGGGAAGCGTCTCAATATTGAATACTATACCTACGAAGATATGAAGATCAGCGGAAACATCGCCTCTGTTCATTACTTGTAGGGATAGGAGTTCATTTCCAGATCGATTTGGAGCAGAATCGCAACGAAATGGATAGATTCGTAGCGTAGAAATGAAAGGGAGAGCCGCTGATGATTCAATTTCTGAAATATTTGAAGGGTTATCTGCGAATCAAAGTTTCGGGATTCTCACCGGAGCGATTTATGAATCTTTGCAGCGCTCATAACATTCTTTTATGGGGAATAACACAAAAACAAGGTGCTTATGAGATGTACATCAGTCTCAAAGGCTTTTATCAACTTCGCTCTATTGTTCGAAAGACGGGAACGAAGGTAGCCATCCTAAAACGACGCGGACTGCCTTTTTTTGTGCCGCAATTGCTTTCAAAAAAAATCTTTATCCTAGGATTACTGCTAAGTGTGGGGTTTTGGATTGCTTCCACTTTTTTTATTTGGAAAATCGAACTATCGGGCAATTACCGCATTACAGAAGATCTATTTCTAACGTTCCTAGAGGAATACGATATCCGAATCGGCATTCTCAAAACGAAAATAGAATTGGCAGAGCTGGAAAAGCAGATACGCTCCCATTTCACGGAAGTGACGTGGACCTCAACCAAAATCGAAGGGACCAGACTTCTGATAGCGATCAAGGAAAACGATGCTCCGATTCTCACTACAGAGGAAAACACAGATTCGATGGGTCAAGACTTGATTTCTCCTTATGAAGGAGTGGTGGTATCGATGATCGTGAGAAGCGGAATCCCAAAGGTGAAAATAGGAGACAGCGTAACCATGGATCAAGTACTTGTTTCCGGTCAAATACCGATTCTAAACGACGATGCGACCATAAGGCAAATAGACACTGTGATAGCGGATGCAGATGTGATCGTGGAACATCACATGGAACATAGGGAAACGCTACCCTATGATTATACGGAGAAAGAATATACCGGACGCAGCAAAAAAAGATATTTTATTCGTTTCGGGCAAAAGGAACTACGTTCCATCCTCGAAATTCCTTATCGATATTATGACAGTGTATTGGATGAAAAAAAGCCCGGTGTGTTAGAAGACTTGAAAATACCGTTGCTTTGGGGTACCTATACGTACCGTGAATATCAAGTGGTTGAACACGAATACTCCCTGGAACAAGCGCAAGAAATCTTGCAAAAAAAAATGGAAATATTTCTTGCCGATTTGGCTCAAAAAAAGGTTCAAATCATTGATAAAAATGTTAGAATAGATACGATCGGCGGGGAGTGGGTCATAATCGGACAATTATTGGTACATGAGAAAGTGAATACCCTTAGGGACATTCCGGCTGAAAGTTTTACACAAGAGGGAGTAAACTAGATTGACGACAACGAGTCAGAAACGAATCGACAAATCAGAAAATAATACAAATCCCTTTTCTCGCGTACTTTTATCGTTTTTACTTGGTATCGTATGCTTATCGGTAATGCTATTTGGATGTTTTGGTGTGTTTTCTGTTATGGAGCAACAACCCTTTTATCTGCTGGGGATCTATGTGCTACTTACTATTGGAATGGTTTCCTTTATTTTGTTGATTGGACTATCGTTGGCGTATGGAGAACTTTCATATGACAATGCTGAACATCCATTGCGGTTTTGGGTTCTGTTTTTCCTAGGGATCCTACTATCGCTTGCTTGCGTATTTTTTCCGATTGGCGGTTGGCCATTTTTGGTTCTTTTTGTAGCGTTTACCCTTTTTTCCAATCAAGTTCTTGGCGTGACGGGAGCTTGTCTTTTGTTACTGATGACTGTGGTCATCAGGCAAGCGGATGTGCTTGTCTTTTCTCTATATTTTCTCAGTGGTGTGATTGCTTCCGGACTGTTTCGCAGGATGGACAAGCATTTTAAGATCGGTCTACCTTTCCTAATCTCACAATTGGTGCTGATGATTTGCCAAACGATTTATCTCATCAACACACAGCAACAGTCCCTTCAAGTCGGAATGTACGTCATCCCGATCGCCAATTGTATCGTGAGTAGTATTCTACTGTTTGTGTTATTGAAATGGTTTTTCTCTCATGTTATTTTGAAATATCGGCTGCGTTATATAGAAGTGTTGGATACGGAAGGGGAGCTATTGCAAGCATTTAAAGAAAAGGCGCGCAAGGAGTTCTATTTGTGTATGCATGCGGCACATTTCTGTGAACGAATCGGAAAAGAGTTGCGCCTGGATGTAGAAGCACTCAAAACAGCAGGGTATTATCAAAGAATAGGTGTTATCTTGAGTTCAGATACAGAAGCACCACTTAAGATGCCGGATGATCAAGGGAAGCCTGTGATACAGGATAAACAAGAGACGCAAAAGGGACATGGATTGCAGAAGAAACAAGAGACTGAAAATGTACTTGAAGCGAAAAAGAAACAAGCTCTACAAGAGAAAATGGAAGTACAAGATATACAAGAAACAAAAATGAAGCAAAGAGCACATAAGAAACACGGAACACAGAAGAAAAAAGGAATACAGAAGAATCCAGAAACACAGACGGATAAAGGTACTCGGACAGAGCAAAGGACACAAAAGGAACAAATGACACAAAAAGAACGAACGACACAAACGGGACAAACAGCACAGACAGAATATGAAGTATCGGTACCAATGAGTATCCGAGTGGATCGATACTTGACGCAACACCATTTTCCGCCCAAAGTACGAGACATCTTGTCAGAATATCTCGCAGAAGGAAACAGCGTCAGCGGGGTTGAAGCGACGATACTGGTTTTTGTGGATGCTGTGATTTCCACTGTTGCCAATGTATATACCAAAGACAAAACAGCAGTGGTGGATTTTGACAAATTAATCGATCGGATTTTTGCAAAAGGATTAGAAAGCGGTATGCTGCGTACTAGCGAGATTACCTTGGCACAGTTATCCAAGATGAAACACATTTTTAAAGAGGAGAAACTTTACTATGACTTTTTACGTTGAAAACGAGAACGAAATGATCTTTCCCTTTGATGTACAGGAAATCGGTAGCATGGTAGCACGAGCGGTTTTGGCGCATCTTTCCTGTCCATATGAAACTACCACCAATTTGCTGTTGACCAATGACGAGCAAATCAAGGAGTTAAACGCCAACTTTCGACAAGTAGACGCCAAAACGGATGTCTTGTCCTTTCCAAATCTGGAATTTGAAACACCGGGTATATTTGACCTCTCACCGGAGGAGATCCCCAATTGCTTTGACCCTGATACGAAAGAGTGTATATTGGGGGATATTGTGATCTCTACGCAAAGGGTGGTAGCACAAGCGAATGAGTACAACCACTCCCTCAAGAGAGAATTTGCCTTTTTGGTTGCGCATAGTATGCTACATTTATGTGGATTTGACCATGAACTAGAAGAAGATGCCAAACAAATGGAAACGCTGCAAGAAGAAATTTTGACCAAATTGAACATTACAAGAGATCAAGTCACCTAAAGCGACTTCCATGATTATGTGTGCCAATGGCGCGCAGATGAAGGCAAGTTTGAAACAAATGAACGTTTAGACTCCCTAATTATTATGCGCGCCAATAGCGCGCAGGCGGGAGTATGTTTGAAACGAATGAACTTTCAAACGCTTTGATGGGTACACGCGTTATTACCGAGAGGAGCCAATTTGAAAGTAAAAGAACTTTCAAACTCCTTGATTACTACGCGCGCCAATAACGCGCAAGCGGGAGAATAAATGAACAAAACAGAAGTGAAAAAAAAGCAAATGATAGCAGTGTGTGAGATGATCAATCTCTTGAATTTATGGATCTTACATGGAATAATAGGAGATCGCGGAGTTCTCTATTTTGCGGTGGCTTGGTTACCGCTTGGCCTATTGAGTATCGTAGCGGCGGACAATGTACCGGATGCTCTTAGTCATATGTTACGCGGACGCAATACGAAAGGTCACTCTCGTAGTATTGGAGCGATTTTTCAATCTGTTTTGATCCAACAGATCATCATAGGGGTAATAGGAAGTGTTCTATTACTAGTATTTTCACAGATACTGGCACAAAAAGTATTCCTTTTTGAACATACGACACTTGCTATGCGTATTCTGGCACCCACCTTTTTCCTACGCTGCATCCTTACGGTGCTGTTGGGACGCTTTCAAGGCGAAGGATCGGATTCCCCTACTCTCATGATTGGCTTT
>JAISHZ010000100.1 GCA_031262285.1 Lachnospiraceae bacterium
TGAAACGTAGATCGGCGAACACGTGAATTTGTAACGCAACCCACTGCAAAAATATTGCGATACAAGTATTTTTTGGACTACATTGCACACACTATTTACACATTCGAAAGAATGTAAGAACGAAATGATGAGTGAAAGGGGGACGAAAAGGGGACAGTATGGGTAATGTAACCGTTTATGTGAAATGCGACAGAAACGTAGAAGTACAAAGTGATGATGTTACGTTGGGTGAGTTGGGAAGTTTGCACTGCGCGGATGCAACGATCAGCGCGAAATTGAAAGCATTGAAAATTCATCGATTTGCACCGGGTGGTCAAAAACGTTGTGTGGTGAGCGCTACTACTTTGATTGCATCTATGGAAAAGGCTTGTCCAAACATCAGTGTAGAGATGATCGGGGAAGTGGATGTCTTGATCGAAAAGATCTCCGTATCGGTGAAAAAAGGACCGGGAGTGTGGCTGAAGGTCGTTTTGGTTTGTATGGTTTCCTTTTTCGGTACTGCTTTTACTATTATGGCTTATCACAATGACATTGGGATCGAAGATGTTTTCAAGCAATTACATCGGATTTTCCTTGGCAAAGAACCGGATGGGATCAACGTTTTGGAAATATCCTATTCTTTGGGTTTGGCAGCGGGTATTTTTCTTTTTTTCAATCATGTCGGAAAACGCAAAATCACGAAAGATCCGACACCGATCGAAGTTGCTATGCGTATTTATGAAAAAGATGTCAATGATGCTTTGATCGAAACAGCGGGGAGACAAGGCAAGGAAAAGTAATGAGATAGTAGCTGTGAATAACAACACTGTGTTACTGATAGGAGTTGGAAGTGAGGGAAGGTATTCTTGGAATCATGGCGTTTAGCTTTGGAATGCTGTCAGCAGCAGGCGTGTTTACAGTCTTTGCAGCAGTGGGATTGGTGCCTCGATTTGCCGGTAAGACACATACTGCCAAAGAGGCGATGATATATGAAAATATGGTAATCGCCGGAACGATCATCGGTTCCTTTCTCAGCATTTTTGAGCGTTACAGCCATGTCGGAGATTTCTTGCAACAAAGATGGGAAAGTCTGTCAACAGTATGGCACACGGTAGGGACAGTAGCGCTTTCTATCTATGGGATTTTCGCGGGAATGTTCATCGGTTGTTTGGCGCTTGCGATTGCGGAAGTGTTAGACAGTATTCCTATTTTTTCAAGAAGAATTCGTTTTCGGCATGGAATAGGTTTGGCTGTAGTGTCAATGGCAATCGGTAAGCTCTGCGGATCTTTGTTCTATTTTTGGTACGAAATCCACACCAAATTATCCGGTTAGTTTTTGCCGGATTCGTTGAGAATTTATTGTACAAAAAACGTAGACAGGAGCAGATATGGAAGAAAATGAACTTCAAAAAAAGCAATATCAAGAATATGTCAAACAAGTGACACCGAAGCACAATTTATGGACGCAGATACTCAAAGCATTTCTGATGGGGGGAGTGATCTGTACGATAGGACAGTTCCTCCTAAACTTTTTGACCGATGTGCTCAAACAAGAAAAGTTGGATGCGATGAGTTGGTGTTCTTTGATCCTCGTTTTTCTCGCTGCGCTATTGACCGGATTTGATATTTATCAGAAATTGGTAAAATGGGGTGGTGCGGGCGCGCTTGTTCCGATTACCGGATTTGCAAATTCTGTGTGCGCACCCGCGATAGAATATAAGAAAGAAGGACAAATATTTGGGATTGGCAGTAAAATCTTCACGATCGCAGGTCCCGTCATACTGTACGGAGTCTTTACGAGTTGGGCATTGGGTATTGTTTATCTGATATGGAGCGTCGTTACAGGCAGGTAAGTCGGACAATCCTATCCAATAGTTGATGAGCGGCTTCTTCTTTGCTCATCATCGGTAATTCCAATACCTCGTCTTTGGTGATTAAGGTTAAGACATTCGTATCTGTAGCAAATCCGGCGCCTGCTTGCGACAAATTGTTGGCGGCGATCAGATCCAGATTCTTATTCACCAATTTCTTTTGAGCGTTTTCAATCATATGCTCTGTTTCCATCGAAAAACCGCACAAGAATTGCCCCGGCTTTTTGTGTTGCCCCAAATATGCGAGGATATCCGTCGTTCGAGTCAAAGGAATAGAAGAAAGACCGGTATCCTTTTTGAGTTTCTGTGCGGATACTTGAGCCGGTTTGTAATCGGCGACGGCAGCCGCTTTGATGATGATATCTTGCTGTGCGTAAATCCCTTCTACCGCTTCGAACAGTTCTAGGGCGGACACGATGGGGATCACTTTTACGAAGGGTGGGGGAGTCAATGCACACTGCCCTGTCACGAGCGTCACGTCTGCACCGCGCAACATACACGCTCTAGCGATGGCGTATCCCATCTTTCCGGTAGAGTGATTGGACAAAAAACGAACCGGATCTAATGCTTCTCTGGTCGGACCGGCAGTGACGAGCACTTTACGCCCTGCCAGATCCTTTGGATAAGCGATCTCCTTTAGAATATATTCCAGTAAAAGTTCTTCACTCGGCAATCGCCCCATCCCAATATCCGAACACGCCAAGTACCCTTCCGCAGGTGAAATCACTTTCATGCCATAATGTGTTAATTTGTGCAGATTATCTTGCAAAATGGGATTTTCAAACATCTGCGTATTCATCGCGGGAGCGATCAATTTCGGACATTTGCATGCGAGACAAGTGGTCGTCAGCATATCGTCAGCGATACCGGAAGCCAATTTCCCGATCACATTAGCGCTGGCAGGTGCTACCAAGAGCACATCCGCGCTCTTGGCGAGCGCGACGTGTTCTACACTATATTCAAAACTACGATCAAACGTATCGACTAAGCATTTGTTTTGCGTCAGCGTTTCAAACGTAATCGGATGGATAAACTGCGTAGCGTTTTGCGTCATCATCACCGTAACGTTCGCACGTCGCTTTTTGAGCATACTTGCCAGATTCGCAATTTTGTAGGCAGCGATACTCCCTGTAACGCCGAGCAAAATATGTTTTCCCTGCAACATATCGGTTTTCCTTTCCGGAATGCAAAATCCTGTTCTTACGAAACTTTGCGGATGCGAAGCAGTGCCGCGCTGACAGTGGAACCGATGATAGCGGCTACAATCGCTTCGGGGATCCCATTTGCAAATATGATCGCCATAATCGCCGGATATACCGCATCGAGAGGCAATTCCTTAGCGGTGGCAAATTCTTCGTGAAACCCAATATAAATGAGATTCATAACCAACAAGGTGTTGACCGCAGAACCCACCAGACAAGCGATCGGCAAAGAAATGGCTTTTTTGGCTCCAATATTGAGCTTCGTCCCTTTTTGTAATCCTTTCATGATACCATGATATACGAAATAAGGAATCACACCAACCAAGATACGCGGAACCAAAGCGATCACCAAGCTAAAAGCGTTCCCGGATGTTTCACCTAAGGAATAAAATGGGGAAAAAGCAAAGGACAATAAGGATGGATTAAAGGTGTTGTTGAGAATACTTGTGATACCGAAGACGGCACCGAGTACGCCCCCCATAGCAG
>JAISHZ010000178.1 GCA_031262285.1 Lachnospiraceae bacterium
CGCCGCAGGCAACTGCTGCTTTGGCCATAGGCGATACATATTGCGCGGATCCCGTCGAATGAGAAGGATCGACGATCACCGGTAAATGAGTGCGTTCGTTGAGTACCGGTACCGCACTCAAATCCAACGTATTTCGTGTGGCGGTTTCGTAAGTACGAATTCCACGTTCGCACAAAATGACATTGGGATTCCCTTCCGACATGATGTATTCAGCGGCATTTAACCATTCTTCAATCGTCGCGCTTAATCCTCTTTTTAAAAGTACCGGCATCCCAGAACGTCCTGCTTCTTTCAATAAAATGAAATTTTGCATATTTCTGGCACCGATTTGCAGAATATCTACATATTTTACTGCCGCACTGATCGCTTCTTGACTGATCACTTCGCAAATGGTCGCTAGATCATACGCGGCACCTGCTTCCTTCATATAGCGTAGACCATCTTCTTCCAATCCTTGGAATGCATATGGCGATGTCCGTGGCTTATATGCTCCCCCACGGAGTACTGTCGCTCCTGCAGCTTTTACGGCTTTTGCAATGGTAAAAAGCTGCTCTTTTGATTCCACCGCACAAGGACCGGCCATCACTGTGAGGTGTCCGGGACCAATCATGGTCTTCCCGGCTTTGATGGTTGTTTGTGTCGGATGAAATTTACGATTTGCCAATTTGTAGCTTTCCGTTACGGGGACGATTCGCTCTACGTCTTTGTATACCGCCAAATTCTCCGGGGACAATTTTGACTTGTCCCCTACAACACCGATAATCGTCACTTCCTCACCGTGAGACATATGTGCGCCTAGTCCACTTTTTTGAATATAGGACACAATGGATTCAATACTCGCGGGAGCTGCTCCCGGCTTCATGATAATAATCATATTACTCCTATCTGCTCCATGATGGGATCTTTACAAAATCAACATCGCATCCCCAAAGCTATAAAAACGATATCGTTCTAAAATAGCTTGCTCGTATGCGTGTAGTACCGATTCACGCCCGGCAAACGCGGATACTAACATGATCAATGTGGATTCGGGTAAATGAAAATTCGTGATCAAAGCATCCATGATATGAAATTGGGCACCCGGGTACAAAAAAATATCGGTATCCGCACTGCCCGGTTGAACTTCCCATGCATTGGATTCCGCTCGAAAAACCGCTGCGCTTTCTACACTTCGACAGCTCGTGGTTCCCACACAGATCACGCGTTTGCCGTTTTTTTTCGCATCATTGATTTGTTTTGCTGCTTTTTGCGTGATTTCATAATGCTCTGTATGCATATGATGATCCAAGATAGATTCTTCTTTTACCGGACGAAAAGTTCCCAACCCTACGTGCAGAGTGCAAAAGGCAAGATGGACACCTTTTTGTGCGATCGCAGTCAGCATTTCCTCAGTAAAGTGTAACCCTGCCGTCGGTGCAGCAGCGGATCCGGCGGCTCTCGCATAGACAGTCTGGTATCGATCTTGGTCTGTTAGTTTTTGCGTTATGTAGGGAGGAAGAGGCATTTCTCCCAATTGATCCAAGAGTTCTTCCCAAATCCCTTGGTAGGAAAATGCGATTAATCTCTTCCCATCCTCCAAAATTTCCAAAACCGCACCAAAAAGAAACCCTCCTCCAAATGATATCTTCGCGCCTACACGACATTTTCGTCCCGGTTTCACCACGGATTCCCATATCTTACACTTGCTATCCGGAGGTAGAATAAGCGAAGGAACACTCGCTTGGTATCGTGTTGTTTGATCTTTGAGAAGGAGGACTTCTATCTTCGCAGGAGGGTTGACTATTTTTGTTTGCACGGTGTCTACATTGTTGATGTACTTTTCACCGATTAACCTTGCCGGTATCACTTTGGTATCGTTCATCACCAGACAATCGCCCGGTTCCAGATAGGAAAGGAAATCGGTAAATCGTCGATGTGATAATTCACCCGTCTTTTTGTCAAGCACGAGCAGTCTGGAATCACTTCGATGTACCAACGGATCCTGCGCGATCAATTCATTGGGTAATTCAAAGTAAAAATCTGATTTTTTCATTTATTCTTTCAAAGTCACCTTAGGTGTATTACTCGCTCCATAGCGCAAATGCCATATATCCACGATAAGCCTCGTAGATATCCGCTTTGCTGGTCGCTTCCCAAGGAGCGTGCATATTGAGTACCGCAACCCCACTGTCAATGACGTTCATACCATACTTCGCCATAATATAGGCTATGGTACCGCCGCCGCCTGCATCTACTTTACCCAATTCCGCCGTTTGGAAAGCAACGGTATTGTCTTCCATGATTTTGCGTATCAGCGCCATATATTCTGGATTCGCGTCATTGGAACCACTTTTCCCTCTGGCTCCCGTATATTTATTAAATACAAGACCTCTACCCATAAATGCAGCATTGCGTTTGTCAAAACTGGAAGCATATGTCGGATCATAAGCGGCACTGACATCAGATGAGAGCATATGACACCTTGAAAGACAGCGTCTCAACCCCAAATCACTATACTGTCCGTTTAATTGCAAAAGCTCTGCCACTGTATTTTCAAAAAACATGGATTGCATACCGGTGGCTCCCATACTACCTACTTCTTCTTTGTCCGAAAGAATACAACAGATTGTTCTCTTCGGATTTTTCGCATTGAGGATAGCTCTCACAGAAGCGAACGCACAAGCGCGATCATCTTGACCATATGCCAAAATCATACTTCGATCAAATCCCGCTTCTTTTGCACTCCCTGCCGGAACCACTTCCAGTTCTGCAGAAAGGAAGTCACTTTCCTCGATTTGATATTCTTTTAAAATCAGCTCCAAAATACCGGCTTTCACTGCTTCTTTTACAGCTTCTTTATTGGTCTCTTGATCCGTATTTGGTTCGCTTTCTGGATTGGCTGTGGTTTGGGGTTGAATGCGAATCGGTCTGCTCCCCACAATCACGTCAAGTGCCTCTCCTTCAATGACTTTCGCTCCTTTTTTGTCCAATTGCTCACTTGCCAAATGAATCAACAAGTCAGATATGAAGAAAACAGGATCTGTTTCTTTTTCACCTACGTTAATGTGTACCACTTCTTGGTTTTTGCGAACGATCACTCCGTGAATTGCCAGTGGCAATGTTACCCACTGATATTTTTTCACACCGCCGTAGTAATGGGTATCCATATAGGTGATACCACTTTCGCCGTCCTCATACAATGGATTTTGTTTCATATCCAATCTTGGGCTGTCAATGTGTGCGCCCAAAATGTTCATCCCTTCCATGAGTGGTCTTTCACCGATTCGAAAAGCGACGACTGTTTTATCCATCCATACGCGATACACTTTCGCACCTACCGCACAGGTAACTTGCTCTCCTCTTTCTTGCTGCTTGATCAGTTCGTCCAAATCCACAAATCCATGATCTTTCAAACTTTTCACTACATATGCCGCACACTCTCGTTCTGTTTTTCCTTGATCCAAAAACGTTCGATAGCTATTACTAATCTCATCTAGTTCTACCAATTGCTCTTCATCATAGGAAAGCCAACAACTCTTCTTTTCCGCCATAGTATATATTCCTTCTTTCTTTTTATTGGAGACTGCTGATCATGACAGCAGTCCCGAAACGTACGTTTCCGAAACGTATGTTTCCGAAACGTATGTTTCCGAAACGCACGTTTCATTGATTACTTATGCGAACTGTTACTCATTTTAGTCAATCTGATATCCGGTGTCAACCATATATCAGTGTTCATGAGATGAAATGTTGTTACAATTTAGGCGTTCGCCGATCTACGTTTCAAAGGCAATGTATCCCGGACGAACCGCGCAGAGCCGTGGGGAGTTTTGGGTGTTAGACTCTCTGAGCGTTCCGATGAGCCCATGTCAGTGAAAATGCGCGCACAAGCAGGCGCTCATTTTCACTTGGTCTCAT
>JAISHZ010000245.1 GCA_031262285.1 Lachnospiraceae bacterium
ATTATCCGATCTTGCTGAGTTTTTAGCGAAGTCGTAATTCCTTCATCAATTCACTGTCACAGCAATATCCCGGCAAATATTCGTGATACTTTTTTGTCGGGCGGGCGTTGGCGTAAAGCATGATTATGTTTGTGGCTATATCTATAATGGGCTATAACGCCCCAAAAGTCAGCATCCATGTGGCTTGCTGGCTTTTTTGCATCTGAGTAAGCCACATACGCAAATTTTCTATCTCATGATCTGTTTGTTATGTTTGTCTATTTTCCCGCTTAGCATATAGCAGAGAAGATGAGATTTTACCGTAAACGGCTTGTGTAAGAGGATAAAATCATATCTACCCTGGAATGAGATCGGCAAGGACAAGGTGGTGGGTCACCATCAAGAGGTATCCTTCCAGGTGCTGGAGCATTCACACACCCCCCTCACATCCCATCATACAACTCCTGCAACTCCCAATCCGTCAACTCCCCGCGCTCCGCCCGGTCTTTTAGCTCCAACGCGATCGCCACCGCTTCATTCCACTCGTCATGCGTGATCTTCTTGCGCAGGTGCCGTTGCTTCAGCCGGCTGTAAACCGTGTTGTACATTTTCTGTGCAGGTGTTTTCCCTTCCGCATTGGCGGCTTTTCGGTGTGCGCCCACCTTGCGGCAGGTCTTGACGGTTTCCCCCGGCGCGATGCGGTTGCAGTAAACGGCATCGTAGCCATTCGCCAGCAGGAAGAACCGTCTGCAATTCCGGCACCGGCGCGGCGTGTTGCCGTCCATTCGTGCCGCAAATGTCCGTACTCCAATGGTTTGATAGGTGCTTTATTTACACCTTTCATAACATAACACTTCATAAACAGATCGGAACTTTTTTGCGCTTCGCTTGTTGACAGCCCTGCGACGTTGCGCATCTTCGTATACAGGAACAAATTTTTAGAACTGTTCTGTCAAGGGTATTTTGGATGTTTTTCATACAGCAAATGCAAAAGCTCGACGGCAAGGGGTATTCCCTCGCTGTCGAGCTTTTCTAAAGCTATAGTCAGAAACAGGATTGATTTAATCTAACCGCCAAATCCTTCACCGGGTAATGGCTTAAGAATGTTCTAGTAAAGACATTTGTTTAGGACGTTGAAGCAGAGCAATTGGCCCATCTATGACTAGGCTATACTGTCTGGTTCAGATAATTCTGGAATGGAATATCATTTCCAAGCACTCTTGATAAGGACACATGAAATTTTTCTAAAACAGAGGGATTCTGATAATGACCAGAAGAATCTCCGTTTGCATACATGGTACTCCAAAAAGTGCTTTGATAACTGTATCGGTGAGGAATCGTTGTGATCGTATCGATCTGTGACATGCTCAACCTATTGTGATATGATGTATACCCTAGCGCGGCGCCTTTTTGAATCGCACCGGAGACATTTTTTGTATGCGCGTATTCATCTCGCATAGCCTCTATGATGTTTTGCACAACGGCGGTATCCAACTCTGGAAAGAGACTTGGCTTTTGAAACGATTCTAGTTCTTGATTCACTAGATCCATCTGTTTTTGTGAAACCGCTTTTGTATATTCGCTCGCCCTGTTTTTGTAATTTTCGGGAATGTTTCTTGCATCTATCAGAACATCCACAGAAAGCATCATCATCCCAAGCTTCAGGCCGATTTCCTCCTCGCTCATAACGCCGGTTACATGGATGCTGTTCCAGACCTCGGTGACTGATTTCGCAAAATTGGAAATAGCCGTCAACTCGTTTTTGGAATAGAGTTTTTCTACTTTTGCGGTAGAGGAAACAGGCTCGGAAGAAGAAAACGCGCTTCTCAAGTGAGAACTCAAGTATTCCGTATGCCTGTTTAACCATGAATCCGCGGATTCGTTGATGTCTGCGTAATCAGGGTTTTCCGCAATATATTCCTGATACTGCTTTGTTTGTTCGACGATGGCTTCCTTTGCCGAAAGATAGAAAAATTCGTCTGATTCGTCGATTCCGATTTGCGTGCTGAAATCACCCATCACATGAGCAAATTGTGCCGAAAAGCGGTCAATATGCCGACCCATGAATTTGTCCAGTTGTTCTATCTGTGCAGCCTGTGTTTCTTCCGTGAAATCGTTTTTTATCCTATCGCGCAACACCACATAGGTGGAAGCAAGATAATCGGTAATATCCGCAAAGCTGTCTACATTGAACACACCAGCATACCGAACATTGAAACTAAGTACGTCATCGAGTTCTTCATAATTGATCTCTTGAGGCAAGCCGTTTTCGCGCAATTCATCCAAACCCGGAGCCGTAATCGTGCCATCTCCATTTATTTTTCTGGGAATCGATGACGCGGCTTCCTCGATGCTCATAGCTTTTTTATGTATAAAGGACGCTTTCACAATGGCATTTGGATCACCACTGTTGAATTTTGGCACCACCTTGCTCATTTCCGAAGAGATAATTGCGGCTTCTTGCGAAGTCAGTATTCTATCGTTCGCATTGTTTTGTTGCATGGAGGTTTTCATACTCTTTGAGACGGAAAGCAGAGCAGAGTCATTACCTACCGTTTGCTCACGTTGATTGATCATATCAACAACATTGTTTAAGCGAGTGTTTTCATTGCGTAAATTTCCAAAGGGTGGCTTACTGTTGTTTCGTCCTGTAAAATAGTCCTTCAGCGCATTAAAATGGATTCGCATATGGTAACCCCTTTCTGCGAGCGTGATTATTTACCTGCTGAGTGGATAAACCTATCTTATAAATACATATCGGTATGAACTGGGAATATTTGAGTACCGTGGAGATTCCTTAATCGAAAGTTGACGAAGGCTTCTACTTCGTAGCAAAAGCCTCCGTCAACTCTATATTGATTGGGTGTTAGTTATGTTGTGTGATAGTAGGGTAAGAATCAATGTTAAACGCATAGAAGAAATTATTGATTCCAAAGTAATCAATCACTGTACCGGTGTTTAAATCATATGCTAGGAATTGATTTGCCTCCGCATCCTCAGCATCAAAGTATCGCGGTGTTGAGATGCCGCGGACATAATCATTACTAGTGAATGTTGTACCGGTAACGTTCCCCATTGAATCGAAAGTATATAGACTCCTAAAATAGAAGTAGGAAGTACCAGAACCTAGATAAAGCAGGATAACATTATTGAAAGTTCCTCTCTCATTGGAATATATTACTGGTAGCGAAATGTTTGTGATATAAGTATTGACAATACTAACCGCAATGTACTCGCCTGTATGCGGTGAGAGTGTGCGGCTATCATTGTAGGTTATGCCCGAATTGCTCCCGAAAGTCAAACTTGTACTACTTCCATTTACATAGATAATTCCGTTGTAAGTATAAGTAATATTGGACAAAGAACTAGTATAATTAATAATGCTTATGTTACCAGATCTAATAGTACGATTAGCAAAGACCGAATAACTACCGGTGGAACCATAAACGCGAAGAGCATAATCTCCAGCCGGTACAGCTACTATTTTCTTCTGGTTTGGCGTAACATATATATCTGTAGGATAAACATAACCCGTGGAATAATCTACAATATATATTTCAGCACAGATACCTGCGGAACCGGTTAAGCCAAATATCATATTCTTTTCTGTTGTAGTGGAAAAGAAATAATAGTTATCGGGGTTTGTAGTATTCAACGAAGAACTATGGGAAAATATCTCCGGCGCTTCTAAAAGTGCTCTTACCCGTAGTCTTCGCGAAATATTAATGGAATTATCTTCATCTATGTCAGATGGAATTTCTTGAATAGTATCCTCAAGCCCATTTCCCACCGATTCCTCAAATGTAATTGTTACGTCATTTGGTGTGCCAAGGTCATCAAAAGACTGCACCTCAATACCGTTCGCAGGGATACCTACGTTTTCTTGTGCAAAACCCACTATCCCTAACGATATACACATTACCATTGCCAATAGTATACTGATTGCTTTATTTAGCATAACAGATCACTCCCATTTTCATAATATTTTGTATAACAAATCACATATTTGAATGTAACGCATTTGTATTAGCAGGTATGAGTGGCACTATAATCCGTAATCGTCTCTGTTCCTCCATTCGTACCAGTAACGGTAAACGTAGCATAAGCACGGTACTGTGTGCCAGCGGTCAGTGAACTATAGCTACTTTGCGCATTCAAAAACCGTCCACTTGAACTGGCTGTCCAAGTTTTGACCGTACTCCAACTGCTACCGGACTTTTTCTGCAGCGAGTAAGCAACATTGACACTATTGGCGCTGCTGTTACCATCGAGGCTGACATAGACCGTGGCTGTCGTGCCGGAAATGGAAAGATCCGCTTCGACCGTATATGCGTATGTATAGAAAGGGGAAATAGCTACGCCGCTTCGTGAGAGCGAAGGCGGCAGCGAATCCGTCGCCGCATACACGGTCGAAAAACCAGTGCTTGCCGTCACCACCATGATGATTACCGTGAACAGTATAGACCTTAACTTCTGCATTGGTTGAGACCTCCTTGATTTTGATTGAAGATGTACTGTCTGAAATACTCTTCAGCTATCTCAATACATCAAGGAGTGAAAATACGCCATGAAAGTTACTAATTAGAGTAAATTTGTCGATTTCGCTATATTTATCGCATCAATTTTGGATGTTTCGCATATTACGCTAAAGATATACAGATTATCGGACCAGAAAATCATGTGTCCCGGATCATCATATGCATAATAACCTATTCTGCCATTGATGACGATTTCTTCCATATCGCTATCTTCTGTATTTACATTGATATGATCTTGATCGCTTATCAATCGAGCTTCAAAAATGATATATTTCTTATCCCCGTTTGCGTAGAACACCTTATAGCGCGTATCCGTTTCCAGCGTATCCACCAGTGCAAATCCCTCCGGCAAATACGTCGGTGCATATTGATTTAGCTGGAGCGCACTATCAATATCGGGATATGAAACTACATCAATCATTTCAACCCGCGTATGCGTCGGAAAAACAGTGAACAGCCAGTCAAAGAATTTGTTGCGCAACGCTTCTACACTTAAAACCGTCACGGTAGATGCGATCAAAAGCGCAAGAAAAATCATAGCTACACGTTTTGCATAAAAGCTAAAAAGTAAGTGCCTCGCCTTGCCTCGCTCTCGAATCATCCGCTCGATCTTCTTATCCAACTCTTTGCTTGTGGATAAGGGGGTATCCTGCTGGTTACTCTTGACTTGCTTATGCCAATCATTTAAGATGATACTACAGCTTTCCGCCAAACTTTCTCTCGAAATGCCGGGCACGTTCATCCCGAACGCAAGCACATCCTTCGCGTACAGAACATGATCGGAAACCTCCGGATTATGGAGAAGTTCGCCCGACAATTCTGTATCGAAACCACAGCCATAACAAAGCAGCAAAGCTTCCTGCCAATCCTCGGGGAGTAGCCGTATCTTCTCGGCTAACAGTTTGATCTGCTCCGGGCTTAGGAACACTTCATCCGTGGAGTATTTTTGCTTGAGCCTTTGAATATCGGAGCAAAACAGCTGCTTCGAGGCTTGCCTCAAAATATACTGTTCTGCGGTAAAATCGCTCTTCATTGCATACCCTCCTCTCC
>JAISHZ010000112.1 GCA_031262285.1 Lachnospiraceae bacterium
TGCAAAAGTTTTGTGACCATGTCATTCAGCAGCAACTCGTCTATATCCGTCCCGCCTATCTCTTTTCCGATGGGTTCGGCAAGCTGTCTGTAACCGTTCTCCGTCTTTTTGATCAATGAAAGATCAAAGGTACCTCCGCCAAAATCGTATACCAGGAGTGTTTCACCGGTCTGTACCTTTGATTTTTTTGAATACATGATTGCCGCCGCAGTTGGTTCGTCAAGAAGAAGAACCTTCATAAACCCGGCACGATTTGCAGCTTTTTCTAAAAGTCTTCTTTTATCTTCATGGTAACTAGCAGGATGCGTTACACAGAGCAGCCAATCCTCTTCACCATGCATCTCAGTCAGTTTGTTTTTAAGGTCAATAAAAACCTCTGTGTAAAGCTCGTCAGTAGCATAATTCCCATCGCCAATATGAAGCGGTCTGGAGTCTCCAAAGCTTTTTTTGAAATGTTCTCGATACCGGGCAGGATCAGTTATCGCACGACTTTCAGCATCGGCACCAATATAAAGCCTGCCGCTCTTATCATAATAAACTGCGGTCGGCATCGCTGTGACATCTCCGGTACCACTCATATTGATCTTAAGAGCTTCTGCTTCGCCATTTGGTTTGAGTATCGCTGCACTTGAGAAACAAGTTCCTATGTCTATACCGACACTTTGCATAATTATATCCTCCTGCTATTTAGCTATGTATTTCTTTGCAAACACCGGTTCGATCGCTTGGTAGATCGGTACAAATGCCGGGTGCAAAAGCTCTGACAAAAGTAGTGTAAACGTCGAATGGTCTTCTGCGGTAAAAACATCTCCGTCTATGATATGTTTAGACATCTTGTCATAAAGCTCCATCAGTTTCTCAGAGCTGTCTGTGAGCTTATCTTTCGAAACGTCTGTTAGAGTAGCAAAGGGATATTCCCCGATTGGTTTCCCAAAATCAACCTTTGAAAAGCGCTTGTCATATGAAAAATCCTCAAACTTCGCAAGTTTCTCGTCAGCAACATTATAACTTAATAGATAGCGAATCGGGTAAACATAGGATTTTCCGGTATATTTCCTATCTATTACGATCCTCTCGCTATAGTAAAAGGGTATTTTCAAGAAAAGATGATCGCCGTTAATCTCATAGACCGGATATCCGGCTGTAAATCCAAGCGGGATAAGTGCCTTAAAAGATGCCGTTTTACCTAGATTATAAATGAATTCTTTCACAGTTGTATTCATGGTTTTATCCTTTCTCATTATTCGCTATATCGTATAAGCTTCTACATAAACATTGCCCGACCAGTTCCATCCTTTCATAAAATCGACCACGGGTACCATTGCTCCTTCACCGTCCGGATGTCCGGAGTCGTTAATAATAACTGAATCATCGGAGCTATCAAAAGGATCCGATCCGGCATCGTAACCGATTACCTCAACAGCATGACCCGCCGGGAAAATAGATGGTTCATTCCAGATTTGGTTTGCATCTAGTCCAACCAGCACCTTTCCTCCGCCATCGAGACATTCTATCAGGTCGTCAAGTGATCCGCCCTGCATAACACCGCTGTTGTTCACATGAAAGTGATCCAGCATATAGGAGAGATCTTCTATATTGGTTCCGCCGGTTGGGTCGTATACGCCGTTGTCAATGCCAATATCTTCAAGCTGTTCAATCGACAAGTCACGTCCCGTAAGCTCCTCGATCATAGCGCGCTGGGAATGGAGCGCACAACTGTTACCTTCCTGAAGTTCCCAATATTGAAGGGAGTCACCGGGGTCTCCGGTAATTCGATCCGGGTCATAATTCTCCGGATCAAAATTTTCATAATTGTCATAGTAGGAGCCAGGCTCCACACCACCTGCCTGATTATAATCACTAAGGTTTATGACCTCCAAGTCACTGTCAAAAGCGTTATCGACATTGTCGAATAATATAGATACGTCGTCATAATTTCCATCGTCATCTAAGTCCGACAAAACCGTAAATGTATCAAAAACTCCATCATAATCCGAGTCTTCTGAAACAATTTGGGTGTCGAAAATGCCGTCACCATCCGTATCAGTAAAACCCTCTACGCGATAAACGGTTACATCATCAATGCCATCGCCATTAAGATCCATCGACTGTTCATAGACATATGTATCATCAACGCCGTCTCCATCTGTGTCAATGGTGTCAATCATATTCAAATACTCATCCATATTGATGACTTCCTTTCTGTACAGTAACGAATCAATGTTTTCGCTCTCATTCATTATAGGCGCATAGAACGGCAAAAACAATATATCCGTCATATTCGGGTATTTTGCTGTCATATCAGTATTTTGTCAGTGTTTTGGTCTATGGTAAGACCTAAAAAGTTTTGGTACGCCAAGAGTGTGTCGGCGTGGTTTAATTTACTGATATAAATCACTTCCCCGTTTTGCATTGTAATTTTACCTTCAGCTCGATTGAGAATATGTATTTTTTCCATATTTACGATAAAGCTTTGGTGGCACCGCACAAATCTGCGTTTGGGGAGTGACTCATAAAGTGCTGAAAATTTAGCATACCATTCAACTTTCTCGCAGCGCACACTACTATGGAGCGTAACTTTACGCTGGTCGTTTGAAAAATAATCTATCTCAGAGTAATAAAAGGATATGATTTGAACCCTTGTCCGGAGTGAAAATCTATCTCCTTTTGTGATCATTCCAAACCGAGATTGTGCCTCAATCGCCGCTCCAATTGCGATTTGAACATCTGAAAATGAAGATGTGTCGGTAATCAATCCAACGATATCAAGGCGCATTAACTTTTTTGCATTAGCAAGACTTTCGTCAGCGATAAATATGAGCGAAAAAAAGGGATTCACCATTCGCATTTGCTTGATTTTTTCGTTCAGCAAAGCATCTTCTAAAAATATAACGATTATATCAAATTTCACTTTATCCAGCGTGTTTAGAAGCATTGATGGAGATACAAAGGATTGTATTTCCCCATTTGTTTTAAAGCTTTCAAGTGCACTTTCAATGCCTCGGCATATTTCGTTGTTTCTGTGTCTGTTATTGTGGCACACCGCAATTTTCATAAAATGCATACCCACGCTTCTTTCTTTCCTTATGTATTATCTCCTGCAAGCATATTCAGATGGTAGTATAAAATCTCAAGAGAGCGGACGACCGTTTCCGCTGCGCTTCGCACTCGCTTCGTGGAACCGATAAGTTGATTGGCTATGCCGCTCCATTTTCGAATAAGTGCATCTGCCCTATCCCGCATGACAACGACACTCACCGGCTTGTTAAAACCTAG
>JAISHZ010000259.1 GCA_031262285.1 Lachnospiraceae bacterium
CTCTCTGAGCGTTCCGATGAGCCCGGGCAGCAAAAATGAGCGCACAAGCAAGCGCTCATTTTTACTGTATGGACTTATCGGACACCCGGAGAGTCTGACACAAGATCATTTTCGGCTATTTATTCCGCAAATGTCAGTGCAAACGCTACTTCGAGATCCTCAATAATATCCGCAATATTCTCCAACCCGATCGACAATCTCACGGTATTGGGATAGATCCCTTGGTCTTCCAGTTCCTTTGTATCTAGCTGCGCGTGGGTCGTAGACGCGGGATGGATGACGAGGGATTTGGCATCTGCCACGTTTGCCAACAGGGAAAAGAGTTGTAAGTGATCAATAAACTCTTTTGCTTTCTGCTCGTCGCCTTTGATTTCAAAGGTGAAGATGGAACCGCCTCCATTGGGGAAATAAGCGTTGTACAGTTCTTTTTGATGAGCATCTTGTGTCACGGACGGGTGATGTACGCGTTCCACGTGCGGGTGAGCGTTCAGATACGATACGACTTTGAGCGCATTCTCCACGTGACGCTCTACACGCAGGGATAATGTTTCAAGCCCTTGCAGGAAAAAGAATGCGTGGAAGGGAGATAGCGTAGCACCCGTATCTCGTAAGAGAATGGCGCGGATGGATGTCACAAATGCCGCCGGTCCAACTGCTTTGGAGAACACCACACCGTGGTAACCCGGGGACGGTTGGGTCAAATGAGGGAATTTCCCGCTTGCATCCCAATCAAAGCCACCATCCACGATGACTCCGCCGATGGTAGTGCCGTGTCCGCCGATAAATTTCGTAGCGGAATGCACGACGATGTCCGCGCCATGCTCTAAGGGGCGTACTAGGTATGGCGTGGCAAAAGTATTGTCAACTACAAGCGGAATGCGATGTTCATGGGCAATCGCCGCCAATGCTTCTAAATCCGTCACTTCTGAGTGCGGGTTACCCAGTGTTTCAGCAAAAATGAGTTTGGTATTGTCTCGTATAGCACTTCGAACAGCGTCCAGATCATGCGGATCCACAAAGGTACTTTCCACTCCGAATCGTTTGATGGTATCCGCCAGAAAATGTGTCGTTCCGCCATATATATTTTTCGCTGCAACGACGTGTTCCCCCGCTTTTGCAAGATTTTCAATGGTATAACTGATGGCTGCGGCACCGCTTGCTACTGCAAGCGCGGCACTCCCGCCTTCTAACGCCGCCATCCTCTTTTCAAAAACATCTTCTGTGGGATTGGTCAGTCGTCCGTAAATGTTGCCGGCATCCGCCAGAGAAAATCTCGCCGCTGCGTGTGCGCTGTTATGAAATACATAGGAAGAAGTCTGATAGATCGGTACCGCTCTTGCGTCTGTGACCGGGTCGGGCGTTTCTTGTCCGACATGAAGCTGCTTCGTTTCAAACCGCAGCTCTCTGTCACGTAATTGTCTGTTTTCTTTTTGTTTGTCTTGTAGGCTCATGTGATCTCCTATCTGCACCTTTCTATGTGCGCTTCCGTTTTCGTCGCTTTTGTTTCATTACTTACAGAACATATATGTTTTATAAATAATATACGCAGTTTTTTTTCTTGTCAAGCAGTTTTTTTCAAATATATATGGTGTTAACGCATGAAAATTTCATACCTGAAAATTAACGCATGAATATTGCAGACTTCTGAGAAAGCTTGAGACATGAGAAGCATGCTAAATCGAAGTAGTGTTGATAAATACTCGCATGAATATTCAGAGGCCGCAGGGTTTGGGAGCGCGTAACCCCCAATTCCACACATTCAACTCTGCAATTTTCATGCGTTAATCCACGTGTGGGGTATGAAATTTTCATAAACTATTGACGCAGTTATTTTCAAACACCGTGCTGAAAGACTTACTACTACATTAACGGCTAATCGATGCACAGAACCGCACAAAGATACACTACCTTCCAATGTAGGTCGGCGTATCCTTCATCCGGGATACAATCCGTGAATAGTAACAGTACTCTTTCTTTTCCCTCGCGCATATATTTGAAACAACAAGGATGAAAAGGTGCTTTTTATGTCCGATTCTATAATATACGCCGCTCAAATTCCATCACCTTCTCAGATTCGTCGTATGCAGCAATCAGGCGTCGGTATTACCATGGCGCAAGATTCCACCGCAGGCGACTTCGTGCCGCAGCCTGATGTGCAATCCGATGTTACAGTGTCTCCGTCCATACAAGCGATCGACGCTCCGCACGCGGGCTCCCTTCGCGTCAATGTCAATTCTTCTCTTGGATTGATCCCTATTTCCGGTGCTGTTGTGTCTTTGTATGACGCAGGGGAACCAGATGTACTGGTGGAACAGCTGATCACTGACAGTTCGGGACAGACCGATGTGGTCGATCTGCCCGCGCCGCCTCCGGAATGGTCATTGGAACCTTCTGATGAGCAACCTTATGCTATGTACAATATCCACGTCACAGCCGATGGTTATGAACCTGTATTGATCACGGGGACAGAGATACTGGCTGATCAATTGTCTTACCAAGGGGTAAGGATGAATCCGCTCTCTACCACGGAGGAGAACGAAAAAGTCGTCGCCATCGGACCGCATACTCTTTTCTATGAATATCCGCCCAAAATACCGGAAGAAGAGATCAAACCCATTGCCGAAAGCGGTGAAATCGTACTGGATCGTGTAGTCATTCCGGAGTATATCATTGTGCACGACGGGGTACCTAGTGACAGCACAGCACCGAATTACTGGGTTCGTTATAAAGATTACATTAAAAATGTCGCTTCCTGTGAAATCTATCCCACATGGTCAGAAGCGAGCATTTACGCAAATATTTTGTGTATCATGTCTTTTACCTTGAATCGTGTGTATACCGAATGGTATCGCAATGATGGGTACAATTTTACGATCACTTCCTCAACGGCTTATGATCAAAAATGGATTTATGGTCGGAATATCTTTGACAATATCAGTTTGTTGGTGGATACCGTATTTGCGAACTATCTTTCGAGACCGGGTGTCAAACAGCCTATCTTCACATCTTACTGCGACGGACAGCGAACGACTTGTGCCGGGTTAAGTCAATGGGGTTCGAAGTATTTGGGCGATGAAGGGTATTCCGCGATTGATATTATTCGTAATTATTACGGTAATGATATGTACATCAATACGGCTGAAAGTATCTCGGGGGTTCCGTCCTCTTGGCCCGGGTATGATCTGACGATCGGTTCCGCAGGGGATAAGGTACGTCAAGTACAAACTCAACTCAATCGGATCGCGCGCAATTACCCTGCGATTCCTACGCTTACCGCCGATGGTATTTATGGTCCGAAAACAGCGGAATCTGTGCGCGTATTCCAAAGTGTGTTTGATCTACCGCAAACGGGGGTAGTCGATTACGCGACTTGGTATGAGATATCAGATATCTATGTCGGAGTGAGCAGGATCTCGGAACCGGGTGCTTAGATTACAATGAACAAAGAAAGTTGATCCGGATTCGTGATTCCTTCCGGGAGTATCACGCGTCCTTGCAGAGTGCATGATTGTTCGCTTTTCTCCTGCTTCCACGCAATAGCGGCATCCATATGACGAATCGTATCCACATAGATTCGCACGGTAGGAGGTAGTAGATCATTCCGGTCGTCGCAGGTAGCGCCATCGGGTGTCTGGAGCGAAGTTTGTAGGGATTTGGTGTCAATGTCTGACAAATGGTTGCCGACATACGCGCCAAATACGGATTCATCAAAATTGGCTGCATTGAAATAGACCGACGTTCTCTTGGTACGCAGATCGGTCTTGAGATTCCGGGGATCCGCTCCGTAAAGATGGATGTCACAATAGTCCAGTAGAGCTTCCATATCTTCTAAGGTGATCGCGTGTCCTTGCAGATGGACGCTGAGCATGATATGGTCGGAAATCCCCAAAAGATCATACACTTCCTTCGCCGCAGCATAGGTGAGGTTCATTCCTGCCGGGTTGGTCCAATCTTCGCCGATCACTCCGGTGATAATGAATAGATAGCGGGATGGGTCGGCGATGAGCGCTGCCAAAAAATGTTGGTCAACGGGTAAGGCAGTCACATCGGGATAGGTCTTGAAGGTATCGTTAAACCAGTGTCCTTCCTCTTGGGAGGTCAAACTGGCTAAAAATTCATTGGTGGTGGTTGTGTAAGTGCTAGGTCCGCCAAGTTCGCTTAAATCGTAGGTCTTTCCTTCGGAATTGTAGCGATACATCGCCAACCCTCCCGCACCGGAACAAGCGGGGACGACGACTTTGATTCGTTTTTCGT
>JAISHZ010000320.1 GCA_031262285.1 Lachnospiraceae bacterium
CAGAGAGTCTAACACCCAAAACTCCCCTCGGCTCTGCGCGGTTCGTCCGGGATACACTGCCTTTGAAACATACATCGGCGAACGCGTGAATTGTAATTGTGGATAATTGAATGATTGACAGGTTTGGTTTCTCATACTAAGATGAGACAAAATATAGACAGGCAGTATAGAAAGCGGAAAAGAATACGATTGGTTTATAGTCGCGATCAAAGGCGCGCAGAAGGGAGCAAATATGAAGTTTCAAAATGGTTGTTGGCTGTATCAAGAAGGATACAAAGTCCACTCTCCGGCAGAAGTTTATTACAGTAAGACAGAAGAAAACGCGCTAATTCTATGCGTTCCAACATCTCCCATTTACAACAGAGGAGCGACATTGGGAGGAGTGAATCTGACTGTCAAAATCACATCTCCAAGAAAAGAAATCCTGCGTGTACAGACATGGCACCATGTCGGCAGTATCAAGGATGATCCGCAATTTGAGTTGGAGCAGACACAGGACTTACCCTTGGATGTAAAGGAGACAACAGAAAAAATCATCATCCAAAGTGGTTCTCTTGCGTTGGAGATTACCAAAAAGCCGTGGTCTATGCGCTATCTACGAGACGCGGAAGAACTTACCACTAGTAAAAACAAAGATCTGGCACTGATCAAGACAAACTGGAAAGGGGACTACTACGACAAAGGGGACGATCAAGACACCTTTCTCTGCCAACAGCTAAGCGTAGGAGTCGGAGAGCTTTTGTATGGTACAGGAGAGCGTTTTACTCCCTTTGTGAAAAACGGACAAGCATTTGATTGTTGGAACGAAGATGGCGGGACTTCTACCCTGCAAGCGTACAAAAATATTCCCTTTTATCTATCTAACAAAGGCTACGGAGTGTTTGTCAATCATCCCGAAAAAGTCTCTTTTGAAATGTGCAGTGAAAATGTCACCAAAGCGCAATTTAGCGTACCCGGCGGATATCTGGACTATTTTGTGATCAGCGGACCAAGTTTGAAAGTAAGTGAACTTTCAAACGCCTTGATTGGTACTCGCGCCGTTGGCGCGCAGACGGGAGCAAGTATGAAAGATGTTCTCACAGCGTATACAGACTTAACAGGCAAACCTTCTCTGCCGCCGCCATGGACATTTGGATTGTGGCTGTCCACCTCTTTTACAACCAACTACGACGAAAAGACGGTTATGAGCTTTATTGATGGGATGTTGGAAAGAGGGATACCATTAAGAACCTTCCATTTTGATTGTTTTTGGATGAAAGAATTTCATTGGTCAGATTTTGTGTGGGATGAACGTGTCTTTCCGGATCCTTCCGGGTTGCTTGCTCGCATTCATGAAAAGGGATTAAATACCTGTGTTTGGATTAATCCATACATAGCGCAAGAATCGTGCTTGTTTACGGAAGGAACAAAAAAAGGATTTTTCGTAAAAAAGAAGGATGGTCGTGTTTGGCAGTGGGATATGTGGCAGCCCGGCATGGCTCTTGTTGACTTTACCAATCCTTTAGCGTGCATATGGTTTCAAGAAAAGCTGGAAGCGTTGATGGATATGGGTGTGGATTGTTTCAAGACTGATTTTGGCGAAAGAATCCCTACTGAGAATATCGAATACTTTTCCATGGCAGACCCTCAAAAAATGCACAATTATTATACCTACCTATACAATAAGTGCGTTTATGATTTACTTGAACGCAAAAGAGGAAAAGGACAAGCGGTACTCTTTGCGCGTTCCGCAACCGTCGGCGGTCAAAAATTCCCCGTTCACTGGGGGGGAGATTGCTGGTCGGATTACGAATCCATGGAGGAGAGTTTAAGAGGTGGATTGTCCTTATTGATGAGTGGATTCGGATATTGGGCACATGATATCGGCGGATTTGAAAACACATCAACAGCGGATGTATATAAGCGGTGGGTTGCGTTTGGGTTACTTTCTTCTCACAGTAGACTCCATGGGAGTACATCCTATCGTGTGCCGTGGGTATATGATGAAGAAGCGGTGGAAGTCGTGCGGTTTTTTACCCGTTTAAAAGGGAAATTGATGCCCTATCTATATAGAAACGCCATTGAAACATCCCGAACCGGTATTCCCATGATGCGTAGTATGGTTTTGGAATATACACAGGACAGAAATTGTGCGTATCTGGACAAACAATATTTTCTTGGGGACAGTCTCTTGGTTGCTCCGATTTTCAATGACAAGGGGATCGCTGAGTATTATTTGCCGGACGGGAGATGGACAGATTATTTTACCGGTAGGGAAGTCATGGGAGGCAGATGGATGCAAGAGCAGGTGGATTATCTGACGATCCCTCTTTTTGTAAAAGAAAATACGCTTCTTGCGTTGGGTGCGAGGGAAGATCGTCCTGACTACAACTATGAGCAAGATGCACAGATCGCTCTGTATGCACCGGTTGACGGAGCCAAAGCACAGACCATTCTGTATGGATTGGATGCCAAAGCGAAACTTACCTGTAGCGTTGTTCGAACAGGAGAAAACCTTTTATTTGAATTTGAGGCAGCGTCAACACAGCAGGATCTTTCCTGCCAATTACGTCTGGTAAATACACAAATCGTAACTTGCGACGACGCAAAGATCGTGTGGCGCAAGGAGGGGAATGACGCGTGGATTGATCATCCGACACAGCGGTTTACCCTTCAGATTCAAGCTTGACATTTAGCATTTCCTATACTACTATAGAAACAAATAAAACAAACACCGCAAACGCGGTTGGAGAGGAGCTGGGATGGCAAAGTTATTGATTAATCCGGCAAATAAGAAAGGGCATATTCAACCGGAATTACAAGGTCATTTTTCGGAGCATTTGGGCAGATGTATTTATGAAGGACTTTATGTCGGCGAAGACTCACCGATTCCCAACAAGAATGGGATGCGTACGGATGTAGTGGAAGCGTTAAAAGCGATTCAGATACCGGTACTTCGTTGGCCGGGCGGTTGCTTTGCGGATGAATATCACTGGAGAGATGGAATAGGACCCAAAGCATCACGCAAGAAGATGGTGAATACCCATTGGGGCGGCGTAGTAGAAGATAACAGCTTTGGAACGCATGAATTCATGGAATTGTGCGAGCAGTTAGGAACCAAAACATACATCAACGGCAACGTGGGTAGCGGAACCGTACAAGAGATGAGCGAATGGGTAGAGTATATGACCTTTGAAGGTGTTTCTCCCATGGCAGATTTGCGTGCGGCAAACGGTCATAAAGACGCGTGGAAAGTGGACTATTTTGGCGTAGGCAATGAAAACTGGGGTTGCGGTGGCAATATGCGCCCTGAGTATTATGCGGATCTATATCGTCGTTTCCAGACGTACATTCGCAATTACAATCATCAAGCACCCATATCCAAGGTATGCTGCGGAGCAAATGGGGACGATTACAACTGGACCAAAAAAGTATTGGACGTTACGTATGATCATGCACCGTCCTTTGTACATGGTTTCATGAATGGTCTTTCCCTTCATTACTATACAGTGGCAGGCACATGGGAAAAGAAGAGCCGTGCTACGGACTTTTCTGAGGACGAATGGTTTGAAACCATGAAGAAGACTCTCTTTATGGACGAGTTGATCAGACGTCACGGTGCGATTATGGATCAATATGATCCCAATAAGGTGATAGGGATGATCGTTGATGAGTGGGGAACATGGTTCCAAGTAGAGCCAGGCACCAATCCCGGTTTCTTGTATCAACAAAATACGATGCGTGACGCTTTGGTGGCAGGCATTAATCTCAATATTTTCAATAAACATTGTGACCGCGTCAAGATGGCGAACATCGCACAGATGGTGAACGTTCTTCAAGCAGTGATTTTGACCGAAGGCGACAAGATGCTGTTAACACCTACCTATCATGTATTTGATATGTACAAGTGCCATCAAGATGCGGAACTCTTGGACAGCGGAATCGAAACACAGTCGATCGGTACCACGGAAAATGCAGTTCCGAATCTAAATGAATCGGTATCTTTGGGCAAAGATGGATTGGTTCACATTACTTTGAATAATCTTTCGTTGACCGAGAGTTATCCGATTGATGCGGTTCTCTTTGGTTCTACCGTGAAATCGGTAACCGGCACGATCTTAACCGGAGGCATGAGCGATCACAATACATTTGATCAGCCGCAAAAGGTTAAATGTGAGCAATTTGACGAATGCACGATTCAGGATGGATCTCTCTCCTTTACAATGCCGGCTTGCAGCGTGGTTCATTTGGCTGTTGAAATCTAATTCTATGATACCGGTGTCAAAAGTTGTGTTTCACAAAAAGCAGGTGAGTTGCCTGCTTTTTGTGTTTACATGAAAAAGTCTGTAAGTGGTAACAATCGAACACTAGAAATATAGGCAAGGAAGTGTATCAAGATGAGAAATGTATCAAATTGACTTATGGTCATTTATAACCTATACTATTGCAGTCGTAAAACGAATGGTTTTAATGAATGATATAGGAGGCTGCAGTATGGATATACGAAAAAGAATGGCTGATTATCATATTCCCGGTGTGAGTGTGACATATTTCAAAGATGGTAAAATCAAATGGAATAACGGGTATGGCGAATTAAAAAAAGATACTTCAAATTCAGTGAACGAACACTCCATTTTTCATGCTTGCTCTATCAGTAAAATGGTGACTGCTTTATGTACCTTAAAACTAGTTGAAACAGGAATCTTGGATTTATGGGTAGAAGCTAACAAGTATTTAACTACGTGGAAGATACCCGATAATGAATTTACAGAAAAGAAATCGATAACACTTGCACATCTATTATCTCATCAAGCAGGATTTTATGATATAGACGGTAGTTTTGAGCCGTATCAAGATGGGGATCCTATCCCGACGAATATGGATATCCTCAAAGGGGTAACCAAGTACAATAGGGAAGAAGTACAAGCGAAGTACGTGCCCGAATCGAATCATTCCTATTCGGATGCAGGTTTTTGTGTGATTGAGCAAGTATTGAAAGATACTACAGGCAAAAATATCGTACAACTTGCAGAAGAATATGTTTTCGCTCCTTTACAGCTAAAAAGGACTTTTTTCTGGGAAATAGGAAAAGGATTATCGACAAAGTATGATATCGTTGATTGTGCTGTAGGGCATGATTGCAACGGTGAGATCGTAAATGGACAGCGCGCACATTACCCCAATGTTGGAGGCGCCGCTTTATGGTCTACTTCAAAGGAATTGTCGGTTCTTGCTTTAGATATCGTGAAGTCTTATCATGATGGAACAGGCATCATTTTGAGTCAAGATATGGCACAGCGTATGCTGACTCCATGTCTGGGAAAAAATTATGTTGGATTAGGTGTGTTTCTAGGTGAGGATCAAGGTCAGCCATATTTCATGTCTCAGGGTTGGGGCGTAGGTATGCAATGCAAATTGAAAGTCTATTATAAGGAACAGAGAGGCATTACGGTCATGACAAACTCAGATCCCGGCATGGAGCAAGATCGGTCGCTTATTGGTGAAATCATTCAAGAAGCAACAGACTATCATGAAAACAAAAAGCGATAAAAAAATTTGAAATAAGAGTGAAGGTACTACACAATTGGGGAAAAATGAAGTAAAATAAAAAAGTATGTACGCTAGGAAGGGAGACAAGCTTTTATGTCGAAACAGGAGAATCAGAAGAAAATTGAGGAAAGCACCTCAAAGATCATCACAAGGTATGAGCGCAGAGTTCAAAGGCGTCTGGAAGAGCAAAAAAAGGAGCTAAAGAATCGCCAAATCGCAAAAGTTATGGGAATCGTGATACTTTTGGCGATTATTGCATTGGTGGTATCGTTCCCGATTCGCAATTATCTGGCGATTCATGGCGCGATGTTTTATGTAAATGATGAAAAAGTGACGCAGCAGGAATTTGATTTTCATTACTATCTGGCGTTAGGGACCTACTCTTCGTATTTATCTTACTTGGGAGTGGATACATCACAGGATTTGGCATCGCAGCAATATTCCGATCTGTTAACTTGGGAAGATTTCTTTCAAGAGATGGCTGTTGACAGCATAAAGTTATACAGCGGAATGTTGGCGCAAGCTGACGAAGAAGGGTTTGAATATGATACAACCAATGAGTATCAAACTTTTGTCAAATCCGTTGAAGATGGCGCTGCAGCTGAGCAGATAAGCGTATCGGATTATTTGAAAAGTGTTTACGGTCCTTATGCGACTCTGGATGGGATCGGTGAGTATGTCAAAGAGACGATGCGGTATTCCGCTTATTACAAAAAGATTTCAGCGGAGAATGCACCTTCTGAAGAACAGATCACGGCATATTATGAAGAGAATCGGGATGATTATGATTCCGTAGATTATCGGATTATGGAGACTGTAGCAGTTCTGCCCACCGCTCCGACCACAACCTCGGCAGATTCTGACGCAGATACAGATACAGGGACAGACGCAGAGACTGATACAGGGACGGAATCTTCGACTGCATATGAGCCTACGGAAGAAGAAATCGCAGCTGCTATGGCAATCGCCAAAACGGAAGCGGATACCTACCTTGCGACAGTCGCTACGGAAGGGGAAGCAAATGTCAATAAGCGTAAAACAAGCATTATTTCCTATTATAATACTTGGCTATTTGACGCAGAGAGAAAAGAAGGCGACACGACTGTAATCGAAGATAATGTGAATCACAAATATTATGTGCTTGCTTTTGAAAAGAGATATCTGGATCAAACAGCAACAGCGGACGCAAGGGTGATCATCACGACGGCAGGTGAAGGAGACGCTGTTCTTCAAGAATGGCAGGCCGGAGACTTAAACGAAGCGACCTTTGGGTCGATGTTTGAGGAATATTCACAAGACGCTTTATCACGTCCGGGATCGGGCGGATTAGTGGAAGGGATCAACGAGGGCGATTATGATGAGGCGATCACGACATGGTTGCTAGATTCCGAAAGAAAAGCTGCTGACGTTACACTGGTTACGACATCGAGTGAATTGGATTATATCCTATATTATGTAGGAGTCAATGAACCTACTTGGAAAATCGAGATTGAAGATACCTTAACCAGCGAAACCATGAATGCATATGCAGATGCAATGGCAGCGAGTGTAACAGTTGAGGATCCCAAAGGGAATTTGCGTTTTATTGCGATGCGTGCTTTGGAATCTGCAGCGCAACAAGCTGAAAGCCAGACGCAGGAGGCTTCCCAAACCACAGAAGCTACCGATACAGCCGAAGCTTCTGATACTACCGAAGCTACCGATACTACCGAAACATCTGATACCACCGAAACTACCGAAACCGCTGCTACGCAGTAGGATGAATCCATCTTTTCACGGCGATTCCGATATGAATAGGAATCGCCGTTTTTGTTCATCGAGCGTATCAATGCGTAAAAAGTGCTTACGCTCAAAACCCACCACCCTGTACGGTTCATTCGAGTAACATTGTCTTATCGCATAAAACGGCGAACGTGTGAATTGTAACTCTTCTTAACTGGATATGTTTTGTCGAAAAAGAACATGAAGAAGGAGTTTGGATAAATGGAGCATTCCCCCAATATCAAGATCCAATTGCCGCAAAAAGTATCACAGATCATTCACACGCTGAACGCCGCCGGATATGAAGCATATGCGGTTGGGGGATGTGTTAGAGACAGCATGATCGGGAGGATACCGAGTGATTGGGATATTACGACGATAGCGACGCCTCTGCAGGTAAAGGAATGTTTTCACAGGACAGTGGATACCGGAATCGAGCATGGAACGGTAACGGTTTTGTTGGGGAAAGAAGGATTTGAAGTCACTACATATCGGATTGACGGGAAATACAAAGATGCCCGCCATCCCGATCAAGTCACCTTTACACCGAGTCTGGAAGAGGATCTAAAACGTCGAGATTTTACGATCAATGCCATGGCATATCATGAACAAGTGGGATTGGTGGACTTATTTGGCGGACGAGAGGACATCGTGCGCAAAACGATCCGCTGCGTGGGGGATCCCGCACAGCGTTTTTCAGAAGATGCGCTAAGAATGCTCCGAGCGATTCGTTTTTGTGCCCAGTTGGGATATCTGCCGGAAGCACGAACCAAAGAAGCGATCCATACTTACGCACCGCTTTTGTCGAGGATCAGTCAAGAAAGAATCAGAGACGAACTGCAAAAAATGATACTGTCACCACATCCCGAATATTTGCGTATCGCCTATGAAACCGGATTGACGGCTATATTTTTCCCACAGTGGGATCAAGCGATGAACACACCACAAAATCATATCCACCACAGATTTGGAGTGGGTGAACACATATTAGAAGCCATGCGAGTATCCAAACCAACCAAAGAAGTCAGACTGGCACTTCTATTGCACGATATCGGAAAACCTGCATCCATGACGATCGCGTCAGACCAAACCACCCATTTTAAGGGGCATGAGGATATCAGCGCCAAGATGGCACAGAGCATCTTGCGAAACTTTCGCTACGACAATCAGACCATTCACACGGTATGCAGATTGATTGCCTACCACGATTACTGCAAAGGGGTTACCATAACTCCTGCTTTCATCCGAAAGATGGTGTATCGCGTGGGAGTGACTGATATACCGGACTTGTTTAGCGTGATGGAAGCAGATATCATGGCACAAAGCGACTATATGCGATCACAAAAACTAGATGCACTGCAAGAAATCAAACAAATATTCGCACAAATACTGGAGCAAGGGGTATGTGTATCCAAAGAGCAGCTTGCTCTCAATGGGAGAGACTTAATTGCGATGGGATTGCAACCAGGCAGACGAATCGGAGAAGTGTTAGAGCAATTGATGGAATATGTGTTGGAACATCCGGAAGAGAATACAAAGTTGCAGCTATCAAAAATCGTGAAAACCATCCATAATATATAGGAGTTCCATTTCATTCGATCCTGTTGAATCGTTCTATCTGATGTGCTTTTCTCATATGATGGTATGACCGGAAACACGCCGGGAAACATGATACGGGAGGGGCAGAAAGTGAATGATAGAGCGGTGAGTTTGCTGGATCAGTATGACGTGGAAGTATACCGTACCAGAAAGGGTAGAGGCGCCATTTTGTGCGATACGACCCGAGGGAGTCTGGTATTCAAAGAATATACGGGGAATACTGAAAAAGTACTTCTTCAAGATAAATTGCTCAAGCAGATTGAACAGATGGGTAATGTGCTTGTGGAGCAAATCATTCCCAACAAAGAAGGGAAACTATTGGTCAAGGATCATGACGGCGTATCCTATCTATTAAAGACCAATTTTGAAGGACAGGAATGCAATGTCCGTGACAAAGAAGAATGTATCAAAGCGGTGAAACTCTTAGGAGAACTTCATGCTTGTATGGAATTGCCTGCATTGATGTGTGAGGGAGTGACTCGCTATTCACAAGATCGTGAATATGAAAAACACAATAGAGAAATGAAAAAGGCGAAACACTATTTGTGGAAAAAACGCCGCAAAACTTGGTTCGAGTTCGATTTACTTCATAATATTGATTATTTTTTGGAGCAGGCGATCGAAGTCACCAAGCAGTGGCAGGATTACAAGGCAGCCGGGAATGCAGCAGGAGGAACCTATCCTTTGATCTTTTGCCATGGGGATTATCAGTATCACAATATCCTCCGCAAAGACAATCAATGGATGATCGTGAATTTTGATAAATATATGTTAGACAATCCAATCAGAGACTTATATTTATTTATGCGTAAATTGTTGGAGAAAAGTGACTGGTCTGTTGCGCTCGGTAAAGAGTTGCTCCAAGCATATCAGTCTATCAGAACCATCTCTTTTTATGCGTGGATCGATTTGTATTATCGATTTGCTTATCCGGAAAAGTTTTGGAAGATTGTAAACTTTTACTTTAACTCAGGGAGATCTCTGATTCCCGAGCGCAATCAAGAAAAATTGGAAAAACTACTGACACAGGAAAAGCAAAAACAAAATTTCCTGAATGAAGTATTCAGAGAACTCTAACCACCAATACGTCTTGCGACGGACAGGAGTCAGATGAAAGCACGTAAGTGTGAAAGAAGCCAAAAAGAGCGACAGATCCGGCAGCAAATGCATTTTTGTCTAGTTGCCATCCTTTTATGGACGATCCTTTTGACCGGTTGTGCAGAGCAAAATCAAAGTACACAATCATCGCAGCAGGTCAATGACATTGTCCTGCCGGGTGTGAGCGCGTATGATTCGGCAGATACAGCAGTGTTAATCGGTATTGGAGAGGATCATAAGACATTGACACTGCGCAATTTGATCCGCAATCTCAATTATACCCTCAATGTTCAAGGAACCAGCGAGATGTACAATCAATATGAGGAACCGATTACCTTAGCGCAGCTTCGCATTGGAGAAATCGTTGAGGTGACTTTTTTGCGTGAGAAGAAAAAATTGACGACTTTACGTGTCTCGAATCAAGCGTGGAGATATGAAAGTATCTCTTCGTATGAATGGAAGGAAGATAGACAGGAATTGAAGATCGGGGAAGAAACTTATCGATATGGGAAGGAGTTATTACTTTTTTCGAAGGATAAGCTCATCGAAAGGACGGAAGTCAACCCCACTGATGTATTGAGCATCAGAGGGATTGACAAGGATGTGCTTAGCGTTCGTGTAGAAAGTGGGCATGGGTATCTGCGTTTGGAAAATGAGGAGCAGTTTATCGGCGGTTATATCGAAATCGGACAAGTATTGATCAGTGAAATAACAGAAGATATGCGTCTTAGCGTACCGGAAGGCAATTATCAAGTCTTGTTATCAAACAAAGGAAATAGCGGACAGAAGGTTGTCAAGATAGAGCGAAATGAAGAAACGATCCTGGATTTACAAGATCTGAGCGTCGTGGAAATCAAGAAAGGCAGCATTACCTTTACGCTAACACCGGAAAGTGCAAAACTCTATGTGGATGGTCAGCTTACAGATTGGGCAGCGCCGATTTCAATGGAATATGGCTTACATCAAATATATGTTTCCGCAGATGGGTATGAGAGCATTACGAAATATTTACGCGTAGCCGAGCAATCCAATACTGTCACCATCGCGTTGGATTCGCAAGACGACACTTCCGGCAGCACGACAGAGAGCGATGCGAGTACCACGCAAACGAGCGAAGAGACACAGGAAACCACACAGACGGATCCTACGGTCTATGATGTATATGTGGAAGCACCGGAAGGGGTTGAGGTTTATCTTGATGGCAATTATATCGGGATAGCTCCTTGTTCCTTCCGAAAAGTACCCGGAACACACACCATCGTATTGTGGAAATATGGGTATGAGAATCGAAGTTATACCGTCTTAATTGATGAGGAACAAAATGATAGTTACCTTTCTTTTGCAGACCTCATCGTAACGTCAGCAAGTGATGTTTCCGCAGGAAACCCATAGCTTACGGTATAATTGTTTTATGAAAAATGGGAATACTACTCAGAGAGTCTAACACCCAAAACGCCCCTCGGCTCTGTGCAGTTCGTCCGGGATACATTCCCTTTGAAACGTAGATCGCGAAACGTGAATTGTAACACAAAACTTTTCGGAAACGCCGTAAACACAGCAAAAATGCCTTGACAAACAATGCCAAAGCAGATATATATATGGGTAAGCGTACGGCTCGTCTATTTTTCGGGCGTATGATAAAAAAGCAAAAATCCATCGTAGGAGGAATTCATCATGAACAAAGCAGAATTAATTGCAGCGATTGCAGAGCAAAGCGATCTCTCACAGAAAGACGCAGGGAAAGCCCTAAAAGCTTTTGTGGACATCGTTACCGAGGAACTAAAAAAAGGTGGGAAAGTACAGCTTGTGGGATTTGGTACCTTCGAAGTAACGGAAAGAGCTGAGCGCGACGGACGTAATCCGCAAAACGGCGAACCGATGAAGATTCCGGCTTCCAAAGCTCCGAAATTTAAAGCAGGAAAAGGACTCAAAGAAGCAGTGAACGCATAAGCGTAAGAAGCCGGAGGTTCGGTGATAGAGACCTTCGGCTTTTTCAATGGGACAGAAACGAGGATTGTATGAGACTAGATAAATACTTAAAAGTATCGCGCTTGATCAAAAGACGAGCAATTGCCAAGGAAGCTTGCGACGCAGGCAGAGTAAGTGTCAACGGCAAAGTGGCAAGAGCTTCTTTGGAGGTGAAAATAGGAGATGAAATACGAATCACCTTCGGGAATCGAGAAGTCGCTGTGAAAATTTTGGACGTACAAGAAACCGGCAAAAAAGAAGAAGCAAGGGAGCTCTATACCACCTTATCTCCACAGGAAAAGTTTGAAAGTAAGTGAACTATCAAACTCCTTGATTGGTACGCGCGCTACCTACGCGCAGACGGGAGCAGAAACTGAAATCTTATCATAACATATTGCATATTTCCCCCTATTGGTAAATATAATGTAAGAGAAGCTGCGAAAGCAAGGCAGACTAAACCGATGGACGAAGCTTTAGCGAATGGGGGGAGATGCGATGGAAGAATTGGGAGGTACGCGAGTTCACAAAGTAATGCTTGGTAACCGCAGAACTTGTACGATAAGCGGGGTCAATGATGTTTTGTCCTTTGATATTCGGGAGATTCTGTTAGAAACAGAACAAGGGATGTTGATGATCAAAGGAGATGATCTCCACGTCAACCGTCTGACCTTAGACAAAGGGGAAGTGGATGTTGATGGCAAAATAGATAGTTTGACCTATTCTGATGTAGGATCGGGCAATACCCATACCAAAGGCGAATCCTTTTTCTCAAAACTTTTCCGATAATTTTTGAAAAGGAAATATCAGTTAACCGCCACAGCATAAGTTTGAAAGTAAGGGAACTTTCAAACACTTTGATTGATACGCGTGCTGCTGGCACGCAGATGGGAATGAATATGAGATAAAGGAGAGCGATATGGTCGATGAAAATGTTTTTTTACTCCATGCGCTTTGCTTGGGATTGGTCTTTGTGTTTGTGTATGACATTCTTGTTATTCTAAGGAAAGTGATCAAACATTATCGTTTTTGGATAGCCATACAGGATTTGGCCTTTTGGATTTTCTGTGCAGTGGCTGTATTTCTCTTAATGCATCATGAAAGTAGCGGCACTTTGCGATGGTTTGCGATTCTTGGCGCCTTGGTGGGAATGATTTTGTACAAAAAGACGTTGAGCAGACCATTTGTGAAATATGTTTCTATGGGATTGATGAAGATCAAAAATGTGTTGATGAAGCCTTTTTCTCTTCTCAAAAAAGGATTGTTCCGGATATTTGGCACCATTTCGCAGAAACAAAAACGCGTAAATTTCTATTGGAAAAAGAAGTTGACGCGTGGCGGCAGAATGCTTAAAATGGTGTTCAAGAAAATTTAAGTATGACAGAGGGAGGGCATCGTATGGCAAAGTTAAAAGCCGCGTTTCAAAGACAGCGACAAAATCGTTTGAATATGTTTTGGGTTTCCTTTGTCATGCTGATGATCGTCGTGGTCGTGATGGTGAAAAGCCGTGATCTTCGCACCAAGATCGAAGAGAAAGTGCAGCAGGAGCAAGCATTGACAGAGCAGATGGAAGCACAACAGCTACGCGCTGAAGAAATAGAAGAATACCGTAAGTATACACAAACAAGAAAATTCATCGAAGAAACCGCGAAGGACAAGTTGGGTCTTGTATACGGAGACGAGATCGTCATTCGAGGGGAGGAATAAAGTGATATTTACAGAATCAAATCATTCATGCCGCCTATCGCATCAGTAGGCGGCATTTTTTTGTCGTAGAAAAAGCTTAGCTCCTTTTCAAATTGTGACAAAACCCACAATGAGGAGTGCTTATAATGAATGTTACCATAAAAAACAGGTGTCATCTGTTCGGACAAGCGTGGAGGGTAGGTGAGCCACGGTGAAACGAACAAAGGAGTGAATATGCTATTTCGGAGTAAAGTTGACAAGTCGGAGAAAAAGCACATAGAAGTGTTTGACTATGGGAAACGAAGGCTTTTAACTTATGCGGACTCTTTTCGGGAATTGGCAAAAAGCTTTGAAGGTCCGTTTGATTATGATACACAAGATCGACAAACGCTGTTACAAGCAAAAGTTTTATGGGAAAACAGAAGGGTATTATGTGATAATCTGAATGAGATGGCACAGATCATGACCAGAGTCGCTTCTGAGGTCTTTCGGTATTGGCCATTGGAAGAGCGTAAAGAGAAACAGATCGTACATACCTTTCGTGATGAAGGAATCGTGATCACCGATTTGTTTTACATAGATCATCCGGATGAGCGCAAGGGAATCGGTATTACGATGTATACCACCGGCAATTCGACTTATCAGACAGAAGAGGTGGCGGATATGCTTTCTGTTTTGTTAAATGAGCGATATTCCGTGTCTGTTGTAACGCCGAGCGTAGTGGACAATCGTGTCCGCAGTTATGTATTTGTCGAAGAAGCCGGTTTCGTGGTGTTGACAGGGTGCGCCAAAGCGGTGAAAGAAAATGAAACGATCTCCGGTGATAATTATACCATCGTGGAATCCGAAAAAGGACGAATGACCATTATGCTGTCGGATGGGATGGGTTCCGGTAAAATTGCGAATATGTCTAGTGAAAGAGTCTTAGATCTGATGGAAAAGATGTTGGAAGCAGGGTATGGAGTGGATACTGCGCTCAATTTGTGCAATAGTGCCTTGGTGGCGCAAGGGGAAGAACAAAATAGTTCCACACTGGATATCTGCACATTGGACTTGCATGAAGGTCACTGTGATTTGATCAAAGCGGGCGCGGCTGCTACTTTTATCAAGCGCGGTGCGATCGTGGAACAAATCAGCGCACAAAGCCTTCCTCTGGGCATCTTTGCGTCTGCTGAGGTAGAAGTGATTCATCGGGAGCTAATGGACGGAGACTATTTGGTGATGGTCTCCGATGGCGTCCTGGATGTTTTTACACGAAATCAATATGAAGAAGCGGTAGAGCATTTTTTAAGCGGCGTACAAGATCAAAACCCCAAAGAAATTGCGGACAAACTTTTGCAATTTGTTTTGCACTCCGGAGGAGGACATATTCACGATGATATGACCATTCTCGTAGTAGGGATTTGGGAAAACGCTTGATTTTCAAATTAAAATTTGTTATAAAAAGACAATGAATCCGGTGGAAGAAAAAGTCTTTGCGTATATCAAAAAACACAAAATGCTGGAACCCGGCGATCGGGTAGCAGTCGGTGTATCCGGAGGGGCAGATTCCGTTTGCCTCTTGTTTTTGTTGAGCAAATGGGTTAAAACATACGGTGGTGCCCTTTGCGTAGTCCACATCAATCATATGCTCCGCACAGAAGCGAAAGACGAGGCGGCATTTGTCCAAGATCTGTGCACGCGTCAGCAGATTGCGTTTTTTGGCATTCAAAAGGACGTCGCGTTGCTTGCCGCACAAATGCGAATCACAACGGAAGAAGCGGGCAGAATGGCTCGGTATGACGCATATTCAGAGATGAAAGAGCAGTTTATGGCTGACAAAATCGCTGTGGCGCATACGGCAAATGATCAAGCGGAAACCATGTTATTTCATCTTTTTCGAGGGAGTGGTATGAAAGGGTTGTGCGCCATCGCGCCAACCAGAGAGGATGTGATTCGTCCGATTTTGTGTTTAGAACGCAGAGAAGTCGAAGATTACCTACGCGGTGAAAATCAACCATACTGCACAGATGGAAGCAACCATACAGACCTGTATACGCGAAATCGGATCAGACACCATATTCTACCATTTGCAGAGGAACAAATTTCACACAACGCGATCGCTCATATGTGCGAAACAGCCAGACAGTTGTCGGAAACAGAAGACTACCTTGTAACGCTTACTTCCCAAGCAGTCGAAAGTGTCGTAACACGCACAGAAAAAGACGTGAGAATAGATCGAAAACGATTTCTTGCGATGCACCCCGCTATGCAAAAGCGAGTCCTGCTGGAAGTACTACGAGAGTGGATTCCTCAAGCCAAAGATATTACTCATTTGCATATTGAATCAATGATAAAGTTATTTGATACAGATGGCAATCGCCGCCTTACCCTCCCCAAGGGTGTGAGTAGCAGGAGAGAATATGATCAAATCATCGTGGAAAAAGAAGACAAGCACCACACGGACAGGGAGCATATGCGACCGGACCATGCAGACAATCTTGAAGTCATCGTATCCTTAGAGGCAATTCAGACTAGAGAGTGGGTTACATCGGTATATAATCAAATCAGCGTGTCTTTTCGCGTGTCGAATTATGATAAAAATAAGCAAATCGTGCGAAACAAGTATACGAAATGGTTTGATTGTGTTAAAATCAATGGGAATTTGACCTTGCGAACCAGACGGATAGGCGACTATTTCATGATTAAAGATGCCAACAATGGGAAGATTCATCATAAAAGCTTGAAAGATTATATGCTCAAAGAGAAGATACCGGTCTCGAAAAGGGATCACATTTTATTGTTGGCGCAAGGGAATCATGTTTTGTGGGTGATTGGACATCGAATCAGTGAATATTATAAGATTGACGATACTACAAAACAATGTTTAGAAGTCGAGGTAAGTACCTATATGGACGACTATTCTTAGGAATGTCACACACAAAAGGACGAAACATGAGCACAAGAGAAACGATACGAGTCTTATTGTCAGAAGAAACGATTTTACAGAGGATTCAAGAGCTGGGAGAGCAAATCAGCAAAGAGTATGCCAATAAACAACTCCATTTGGTGTGCGTGCTCAAAGGAGCAGCATTCTTTGCGTGTAAACTGGCGCAATGTATCAGCGTGCCTGTATCGATGGATTTTTTAACCGTTTCCAGTTATGGGCAAGGCACGAAATCACAAGGCGTCGTCAAAATGATCAAAGATTTACAAGATTCCTTGCATGGAAAAGACGTGCTTGTCGTAGAGGATATTGTTGACTCCGGCAGGACGTTAACCAATTTGCTGCAAATCTTACGAGAGCGAGAACCGGCTTCTTTGAGATTCTGCACCTTGTTGGATAAACCGGACAGACGAGAAGTACCTTTGAAATCTGACTACAACGGCTTTGTAATCCCTGATGAATTTGTAGTGGGATATGGGTTGGATTATGATCAAAAATATCGCAATTTACCCTATGTGGGTGTTTTGGAGTTAGAGGAAACAGCAGTTGAAGAGTGAGCCTTGGGCGAGCGGATGGGAGCCGAGTCTTGAAAAGAAGAGTAATTTTTAATTCATATTTTATGTTGGTGATATTACTATTGTTGGTGATCGTCGTATTGAGTATCCTCAAAGGCAATAGTGAAGATTATACCAGAACCGAATTTGAAGCAGATATGTCGGCAGAACGTGTTTTGGGTATTTCGATTTATCCCGATCGGGAAACACCTACAGGACATTTGACCGTCAGATTAAAAGACGGCGACAGCAAAACCTTGTATGTGACCGACGTAGCGGAAATGGAAACCATGGTGAGAAGCCAAGGGTATGATCCGATTGTAGAAGCGGTGCAAAAAGATAGTTGGTTTATGAATTATCTGGTGCCGATGCTGATTGTCTTAGCCGTAGGGATCTTTTTCTTTTCCATGATCAATGCACAAAATATGTCGAGCGGCACGAGCGGCAAGATGATGAATTTTGGCAAAAGCCGTGCACGTCTGGCGGCGAATGAAAACAAAACGGATTTTAATCAAGTCGCGGGGTTACAGGAAGAAAAAGAAGATTTGCGCGAAATCGTAGATTTCCTTAAAGAACCCGGCAAATACAATAAAGTAGGAGCCAGAATCCCCAAAGGTGTACTTTTGGAAGGACCTCCCGGAACGGGTAAGACTCTGTTGGGGAAAGCGGTGGCAGGAGAAGCGGGAGTTCCGTTCTTTAGTATCTCCGGATCAGATTTTGTAGAAATGTTTGTCGGTGTGGGAGCTTCTCGCGTAAGGGATCTGTTTGAAGAAGCCAAAAAGAATGCACCATGTATTGTATTTATCGATGAAATAGACGCTGTAGCCAGACGTCGTGGCACCGGTATGGGCGGTGGTCACGATGAAAGAGAGCAGACGTTAAATCAGTTGTTGGTAGAAATGGACGGATTCGGGATCAATGAAGGAATCATCGTCATGGCAGCGACGAACCGAGTGGATATCTTGGACCCGGCGATTTTAAGACCGGGGCGTTTTGACAGGAAGATCGCGGTAGGGGTACCCGATGTTGCCGGTAGAGAAGAGATATTGCACGTTCACGCGCGCAATAAACCTTTGGCGGAAGACGTAGATTTGAAGCAGATCGCACAGACGACAGCAGGATTTACCGGCGCAGATTTGGAGAACCTCTTAAATGAGTCGGCGATAGCGGCAGCCAAAGAAGATCGCTTGTATGTCAGACAAGAAGATATCAAAAAAGCATTTGTCAAAGTCGGAATCGGTGCAGAAAAGAAAAGCCGTGTCATTTCCGACAAAGAAAAGAAAATTACAGCGTACCATGAAGCCGGTCACGCGATTTTGTTTCATGTGTTGCCCGATGTAGGACCGGTATATACGGTGTCTATCATACCGACCGGAATCAGTGCGGCGGGTTATACGATGACACTACCGGAGAGAGATGAAATGTTTCTGACCAAGGGCAAGATGCTGCAAGACATTATGGCATCTTTGGGAGGACGCATAGCGGAAGAAATCATCTTCCAAGAAATCACCACAGGTGCTTCGAGTGATATCAAACGCGCGACGAAAGTAGCACGCAAGATGGTGACCAGATTTGGGATGTCTGACAATATCGGTGTGATCTGTTATGACAGTGACGACGACGAAGTCTTTATCGGACGCGATTTGGCACACGCAAAACCGCATAGCGAAGCGATTGCAGGGGAGATTGACAAAGAAGTAAAAGTAATCATTAACGACTGCTACACGAAAGCAAGCGACATCATCAAGAAACACATCGACATTCTCCACAGCTGCGCCGATCTTCTTTTAGAGAAAGAAAAGATCACAAGAGAGGAGTTTGAAAACCTCTTTGCTTCGGCATCCTAATCGGAACACGATTCACGAGCTGTATTAGGTGCAAACACAGAGAACATCCGGAGGGAATGTGGGTGGTTGGGTCGGAAAGGTGACAACTAAAAATGGATATCGAACGAATTCAAAAGGCACAATATGCACAGCAATACATCGCGGGAATGCGGCCGATTATCAATAAAAGAGCGTTATTTAGTGACACCACACAAGAGTATTGTACTCCGGCACAGCCTTCCGCGTTTGATTTGGTCACGATTCGATTCAGAACAGCACGGAATAACATAGACCGTGTATTTCTGGTATCCGGAAATGATAAATATCTAATGAGCAAGGTGGAAACGGTCGGGGATTTTGATTATTATGCTTATGAATACCAACTGGACAATCAAAAACTGTCCTACTACTTTGAAGTGGTTATTGGCAAAGTGGTAGGCTATTTTGATGTTAGGGGGTTGGTTCGCGAAGTCAACGAATATTATGACTTTGTGATTTTTCCGGGATTTCGTACTCCTGATTGGGCAAAAGGCGCAGTCATGTATCAGATATTCGTAGATCGATTCTATAACGGTGATTTGTCTAACGATGTACAAACCAATGAATATAGTTACATTCGCGAGCCTGTGAAGCGAGTGACGGACTGGTATACGCCACCGGCGACCGTCGGTATGCGAGAGTTTTATGGCGGTGACTTACAGGGTGTCATGGACAAAATGGATTATTTGCAAGATTTGGGTGTCGAAGTATTGTATTTCAACCCTATTTTTGTCTCACCGTCTAATCATAAATATGATATAGAAGATTATGAATATGTAGATCCTCATTTCGGTAAAATTGTAAATGATGGAGGAGATCTACTGACACCGGAAAATAATCAAGAAAATCGTTTCGCAACGAAATATCAGAAACGCGTAACACAGAAGGACAATTTAGAAGCCGGGAATCAGCTTTTTATTCAATTGGTGGAGGAAGCTCACAGACGCGGGATGAGGGTGATATTGGACGGTGTCTTCAATCATTGTGGTTCTTTTCATCAATGGATGGATCGGGAACGAATCTATGAGGATGTCCAAGGTTATGAAAAAGGCGCATATGTGAGCGCGGACAGTCCTTATCGCGAATACTTTACCTTTCGGCGTGAGAACGACTGGCCTTATAATCCGTACTATGAAGGATGGTGGGGACACGATACTCTTCCCAAACTTCATTATGAGACTTCTCGTAATCTTTTCACGTATATGATGGATATCGCCAAGAAGTGGGTGTCACCGCCCTACAATGCAGACGGATGGCGATTGGATGTAGCGGCAGATTTGGGATATAGCCCAAGTTATAACCACTATTTTTGGCAAGAATTCAGAAAAGCGGTGAAAGAAGCGAATCCTGACGCGATCATCTTGGCAGAACATTACGGCGACACGAAAGACTGGCTGCAAGGGAATGAATGGGATACCGTAATGAATTACGACGCGTTCATGGAACCTGTCACCTGGTTTTTGACGGGAATGGAAAAACATAGCGATGATTTCCGCGAAGATCTATTGGGGAATGCACAAAGCTTTTGGGGAGCAATGCGCCATCACAATGCGGGTTTTGCGATGCCCAGTTGGCAAGTGGCGATGAATCAACTCTCCAATCATGATCATTCGCGATTTTTGACTCGTACCAATCATATGGTCGGAAGAACCAACACTCTTGGATCGGAAGCAGCGGGGCGGTATGTGAATCAAGCTGTTTTTCGGGAAGGAGTGATCATGCAGATGACATGGATTGGCGCTCCGACGATTTATTATGGGGATGAAGCAGGTGTGGTAGGATTTACCGATCCCGACAATCGACGTACTTATCCGTGGGGTAAGGAAGATAAGGAATTGATCGCTTTTCACAAAGCGGTGATTCGAATTCGAAGAGAACATGATGAGCTACGAATCGGATCCATTAAGCCATTAGCGGATGACACCAATTTCCTGGCATATGGACGGTTTCATCGCAAAGGTCAGTCGGTCATTTTGATCAACAATAACGAGAGATCGATCACAAAAGAAGTCTCCGTATGGGAATTGGGGATTGCCAAAGAGGGAACGATGTATAGCCTCATTCGTACCGACGCAACCGGGTTTTCTACAGAGGCGCATGAGTATCCGATCGTCATGGGTCGTATTACCGTTACGCTACCGGCTACTTGCGCAGCGATTCTGGCTGTGGTACCGGTAAGTGCGTAATGTTACGATTCGCGATTTGCGCGGGATACAGCCTAAAGAATGGTAAAGGATTCAATAGCTGATTGATGTTTCAATATGTTTTCATCAGTAAAACAGGAAACAATCACTTTTCATAGTGAGGATAAGTTTGAAAGTAAGGGAACTTTCAAACGCCTTGATTGGTACGCGCGCCGTTGGCACGCAGACGGGAGCAAATATGAAGAAGATTATTTTAACCGGCGGTGGTTCAGCGGGTCATGTGACTCCCAATATTGCGTTATTACCGAAATTGGCGCAGGAGGGTTATGAAGTCGTTTATATCGGGTCGCATCAAGGCATCGAGAAACGATTGATTGCGGATTATCCGATACGATATGAGAGCATCTCTTCCGGCAAATTCCGGAGATATTTTGATCTCAAGAATTTGACAGATCCGTTTCGAGTGATCAAAGGATATGGAGAAGCGAAACGATTATTAAAATCGTATGCACCGGATGTTGTGTTTTCAAAAGGTGGTTTTGTGAGTGTGCCGGTGGTGTTGGCAGCGAATGCTTTGAACATTCCCTGTGTGATTCATGAATCGGATATGACGCCGGGATTGGCGAATCGTTTGTGTCAGAAAGCCGCCCAAAAAATATGCTGTAATTTCCCGGAAACGCTCAAAATGCTTCCGGCTGACAAAGCAGTGCTTACGGGATCTCCGATTCGAGAGGAGTTATATCGTGGCAATCGCCTGGAAGGGCTGCGAATGTGCGGTTTTTCGGCGAATGAGCCTGTGATATTGGTCATGGGAGGAAGTCTGGGAGCCGCAGGTGTGAACCGCGTGGTGAGAGAAGCGTTGCCTAGACTGTTACAGGATTTTCAAGTGGTACATTTGTGCGGAAAAGATAAAGTAGATAATCTTTTGTTAAATACCAGAGGGTATAAACAATTTGAATATATCAAGGAAGGCTTAAAGGATCTTTTTGCGATCGCCGATATCGTAATTTCCAGAGCGGGTGCGAATGCGATTTGTGAATTGTTGGCACTCAAAAAACCCAATATTTTGATTCCTCTGCCCGGGAAAAGCAGCAGAGGAGATCAAATCTTAAACGCAAAATCATTTCAATCGCAGGGCTTTTCTTTGGTCGTAGACGAAGAAGAAATGACAGCGGATCTCTTAACGGATCGCGTACATGAGTTATATTTTACCAAACAAACATATATTGATGCGATGTCGGGAAGTAATCAAATGGATTCTATCTCCACGATTATTCAATTGATCAAAGAATCGTCGTAAGCAGCGCGACTGCCACCGATAAATTTCGGACGTGTCCTGGCATAGCTAATAGATGCAGCGCCGATCTTGGTGATCTCAAAGCGACAGGGCACTACCACATCTTTTAAGTGCATCCCGATAAAAGTGTTTCCGATATCCATACCCGCGTGGGCTTGGATATGCTCTACGGCAACAGGATGAGTGAACGTGCGGTAAGCGGCGGTGGCAAAAGATCCTCCCGCTTTTGGCATGGGCACTACATTCACGAGATCCAAATCATAAAAAATGGCAGCTTCAGACTCTAAGATGAGAGCTCGGTTTAAATGCTCACAGCACTGTGCGGCGAGGTAAATCTTTGCTTGTTGTGTCGCTTCATAAATCCCTTCAAAGACATCTTTCGCTACATCCGGGTTTGAATCCGTTCCGATTTTCTCCCCTTGTATTTCACTACTGGAACACCCGACTACGAAAAGAGAATGCTCCTCTAAGTGGGCATAGGTAATCAAACTCATCGCCGCTTGATAAGCGGTTTCTTTTAATGTGAAAAGATTCATGATCGAGGGTACTCCTTTTGTTTGAGCTAAAGTGTTTTGAATATAGCTGTTGTGGCGAATGAGAGATACTTACTCGCTTGGATACTGTAAGTTTTCCGATTTGAGTACGAAAAGGGTCTCATCTAAAAATCTTTTTGCGTAGAACTGTGCCATGGGAAGATTCATATCCAGGTAATTACCGCAGTCTCTTGGCGTTGCGCCGGGAATATCCCCGGTAAAATCACGTATCCATTCAAACATGGAAATGAGGAGTTCTACGATATCGCCGGAACTATAGTTTCCCACCAACATCAGATAAAATCCGGTGCGGCAACCCATGGGTCCAAAATAGAGCACCTTTTCCTTGTAAATAGGGTGGTTGCGTAAAAAAGTAGCACCCAAGTGTTCGAGCGTGTGAATCTCAGCAGTGTTCATCACAGGTTCTTGATTGGGGGTCGTCATTCTCAAATCGAATGTGGTAGCAAAGGTATCCCCCACCGGATCAACTCTTGAAACATAGATACCGCGTAATAATTGTAAATGATTCACTTGAAAACTTGCGATTTTTTCCATTTGTACCCTCTGATGTTTTCTATTCTTAGGAACCGTGGAGGTTCCTATCATCGATTGACAGTGTCAAGTCAGTGTTTTACCGAAAAACACAGGTCGGTTTCCGATCAATTTAGTTCGTTTACGTGGAACTTGAATGTTTACGAGCGTTCTTTTCGAAAAACAAAAAGTTTGCTTAAAAAGTAATTGGCGATTACCACCAAAACAGCGGCAACAAACGATGCAAGGAAGGTTCCTTGATACAAAAGATTGACAAGGATAAAATTGACTGCGGCATCCAAAAAGTAAGTTGAGACTCTAGCCAATACAAACTTCTTCGCTTCGCCTACCCAATTCTTCTCTTGGCTTTTAAACACATATTTACGATTGAGGATGAAAGCAACCGTGACACCGACGACCCAATTGATCAAACTCAAAGTAAGATTTTGCCATACAATCGTCGCATCCAATATCGTAACGGCACAAATAAACTTTGCCGCCAAAGACACGACAGTGGTGATGCCACCAACAACCAGATAATTAATGATTTCTTCATATTTCTTGTATTGCTTCCATAAGAATCGAAACATTTGTTTTCACCTTAATCAGTCTTGTGCGAGTATAAACGTGCTTCTAAAGATGCCTGCAACTCTTCAAAACCCGGTTTCCCAAGCAAAGCAAACATATTCTTTTTGTAACTCTCCACACCGGGTTGATTAAACGGATTCACTCCAAGCAAATAACCGCTGACCCCGCAAGCAAACTCAAAGAAATAGAACAATTCACCCAAATAAAACGCGTTCGCTTCCGGAATCCGAATCATCAAGTTGGGAGTTTGTCCATCTGTATGCGCCAAAATCGTGCCGTTCATCGCACATTGATTAATAAAGTCCATTGATTTGCCCGTTAAATAATTCAGACCATCCAAATCGACTTCTTCTTCTGCGATCAAAATCTTGGCACGCGAAGATTCGATAACAAGTACCGTTTCAAACAAATTGCGTGAGCCGTCTTGAATAAATTGCCCCATGGAGTGCAAGTCTGTCGTCAAATCTACCGCTGCCGGGAAAATACCTTTCTGATCTTTGCCTTCGCTCTCTCCGAACAATTGCTTCCACCATTCTGCTATGAAGTGGACAGAAGGCTCGTAGTTTGCCATGATTTCAATTTGCTTACCCTTGCGCAGTAAGATATTGCGCATCACTGCATACCGCAGCGCGTCATTTTGTGCGTAATCATCTTCCAGACAACGTTTTCTTGCACTTGCGGCACCTTCCATCAATGCTTGGATATCTACCCCGCTGACTGCAATGGGTAAAAGCCCTACAGCGCTTAACACAGAAAAACGCCCTCCCACATCGTCCGGGACTACAAAAGTAGCATACCCTTTTGCGTCAGCAACTTTTTTTAATGCTCCTCGAGATTGGTCTGTAGTAGCGTAGATTCGCTTCGAAGCTTCTTCGGATCCATATTTTCTCTCTAACTTTTCTTTCAGAACACGAAAAGCGATAGCTGGTTCTGTCGTTGTTCCTGATTTGGAAATCATATTGATACTAAAATCACGATCGCCGATTACATCTAATAAATCAGCCAGATAAGCTGAGCTGATAGAATTACCGCAGAAATAGATTTCAGGCGCACAGCGTTTTTCCCTACTCACTACATTTGCAAAACTGTGTCCAAGGAATTCGATTGCCGCTCTGGTACCTAAATACGAACCGCCGATACCGATGACGATCAGCACTTGCGAATCTTCTCTGATTTTCGTTGCTGCTGCCAAAATACGAGCAAATTCGTCCTTATCATAAGTGATCGGAAGATCAATCCATCCCAAAAAGTCGTTTCCCGCACCGGTTCTTTCGACCAAAGTTTTTCTGGCATCTAAACAAGCCTGTTTCATCAAATCAACTTCTTGTTCGGAAATAAAAGTTCCGACTTTTGAATCATCAAATACAACCTGCTTTTTCATGGCATATCATCCTTTCCTTCTGCTTTGTGCGCTTCATAAGGGGTACCTTCTCTGCGGTATGAAAAGAAAAACGATTCCTTACACAAAATAATATACTGGAAATTTGTTACTATTCTCGTATGTGACGTTCATAGGAACATACCAGGTTGTGATCCTTGTGAAATGTTTCATTCTGAACAATTTCGACTGAGCGGAATGCAACCTAAGAATAGCAACAGAAATTTACACTTCCACAGTGTAGCAGACTTGCATTTCTTATTCAAGCGTTAGTCTTGCGTGTGTCATGAA
>JAISHZ010000095.1 GCA_031262285.1 Lachnospiraceae bacterium
TAAAATCAGCGATGTTTTAAAATCTGCCGATGAACAAATGTATGAGAACAAACGCCGATCTAAAGAAGTGTAAATCGATTACTATCCACAAGTCATATCCCAAGCGCAAACAAGGGTAACAACCGCCAACCCGCTTACTATGAAGGGGCGTATTAGCAAAGAACAACACACAACAGATAGAGGACGAAATAAACGTGTGAAGGACGACACACAACGAATGAAGGACACATTCGCGCTTGAATGATAACAAAATGAGGAAGGTATAAAGACTGAATGATACCGCAAGAAGAAAAGACAAAATTGGATTTTCAACCATTAACACTCTCCCATCAAGCCATGATCGATACATACATGTTTCAATATGGCGAGAATTCTTGTCAGCATTCCTTTGCCAGCATGTTTAGCTTCAACGTTAAATACGGTTACGCTGTTTGCGAAGAAGGCGGTTGGTTGTATATTTGCAGGGAAAAGCTTTGTAGTGAACAATATCGCGTCTATTTCATGCCGATGGGTCAAGGTAATTTGGCGATGGCGCTACAGCGTTTGCATGCGGATGCGTGCTCTTATGGTGCCAAAGTCAAGCTTGAAACCGTTACTGAAAACATGAAAAACCGTATAATGACACTTTTACCGGATGCCTTTGTAGCCGAAGAGCTGCGTGATTACGCTGAATACATCTATACAGCAGATAAGCTGGCGAATCTGGCCGGTAGCAATATGGCTTCTAAGCGTCATGATGTCAGTTCCTTTTGGCGTGATTATGCGAACAGGGTTACGATCAAAGAAATGACCGGTGATACGGCAAAGGAGACTCTCGCCTATCAAAATTATTGGCTGGAAACGCGTTTGGAGCAGGAAGACAGCGTGCAATTGGAGCTTGAGAACGAAGCTATCTTGCTCGGACTACAGAATTTTGATAAACTAAATCTTAGCGGCATTTTATTGTATGTGGACGACATACTACGTGGTTATGCATACGGTCAGAAGCTTTCACCCGATTGCTATGATGTTATCATCGAAAAGGGCGACCGTGAAATCGATAATATTTACCGTATCTTAAACATGGAGCTGATCCGAAGGTGTTGCATGGAATTTACCTATATCAACCGCGAAGAAGATCTCGGTGTACCGGGGCTACGCAAAGCGAAGTTATCGTATAAGCCCGATATTTTACTAAAAAAGTATGTGCTGGTAACAAATCAGAACTAGTTACTAAAAAACCAAAGGCGCACGAATAACGAGCGCGGACATAGGTGAAGATTTGAATAAGTTGGAAGCCAAATTATGCTTGTTTGTGATCACCTTCTTCACAGGCATTCAATATATATTTCTGACGAACATTGAAACCGGTGGTTCTCGTTTTGCCTTCTTGACGGTGACCAATCTGATCGGGTTTCTGATTGTGTTTGCGGCGTTTTTTGGCGAGCTGTTTCGAATTAATAGAATTCAGATTATGCAAAGCCTGCTACTTGCCGCAGAAATGTTTTTATTCAACATCTGTCTGCTACTGGGCTCCTCTGATATGAATCCGGCTGTTGTTTCCTTTGCAATGACCGGGTACTTACTCTTCATCCCCGTTATCTATATTTTTATGAAAAAGAAAGTATCCAAAACCTCGCTGATCGGAACTGTGGTGGTTTTGTCCGGATTGGCACTGGCACTGGAAATGTCCCCTTCGGGCTTTCTTGACTCAAGACTCCTCTTTTTACTGGCGGCTGATGTGTTCTTTGCCTTATATATCGTGACGGTGGAATCCGTTTGCATCAAATCGAATCCATCTATATTGGCGATGGGTCGCATGTTTTTTAGTTTTCTGTTTGCATTGATTGGCTGGATCATGGAAACCGCCGTAACCGGTCAGTACATGACACTACCCTCCGACGCTTCTTTCTGGAGCAGCGTCATGTTTATCAGCATTTTTGTCGGCGGGTTTTATTGTGTCATTCAGATATATGCCCAACGCTATGTCACTGCCATGGACGCTGCCATCATCTTTTCTACAGAAACCGTCATCACGCTCCTCATGGCACCGCTGCTCCTTTCGTTTGCCGGGGAGTCCTCTGAACCAATCACGGTGTTGAATGTAGTGGGTTGTGCTGTAATTATACTTGGTGTTTTGATTGCTGACGGCTCGGTTTTTGAGGCGCTGCGCAAACCAAAGAAGGTGTCCCATGAAAATTAATGATACATTTCGCCGAAGCGTCGTATTGCTAGGTATATCAGCCTTTAGCTACGTGCTGATGCACTTTGTTTTTGATTTGGGTGATTTTCCATTATTTAAGGGCATCATTGGTCCGAAAAACTTTTTGCCCGTCACCATGGGAATGATTCTTGGACCTTTTGGGGCATTGGGGATGTTAGTTGGAGCGCTTACGGTTGGCATAGCTTCCGGGGCAGGGTTTGCGGCAGTGATTTGCGAATCTCTCGGAGCAGTGGTCATGTCCGCAGGCGGGTGGTTCCTGTGGTATGCCAGGAAAGGCACCGGCGGTATTGCATTAAAGAAGTTACGCGATCTGCTTCGTTTTACCGTTATATCCCTTGTTTTGTCTTCGATATGCGGCTTTATTGCCTATGTGTGCGGCTTAGGGTTCCTCATGACCTTTGTCTCCTATCTGTCATGGAATTTGCTGATGGGGATACCCGTGATTATGCTGATGACTTCGATCTTTTGCGTGAATGTTGTCTATCCGCCGTGGCATCCGGTCGTTTTGGACATCAACGAAGTGTTGCCCGTAGAGACAGACAGCATTGCCGTGATCGGTGATATGATAGATGAATTTTGTTTTACGAAAAAGCTTGACCGAAAAAGAGGTTTCCAAATGCAAAGTTGCATCGAGGAATGCTTTATACTGATACAAGCCGAACCGAGTTGCCAATCTTTGCGTCTGACGGTTCGTATCGGCGACAGCATCGCCATTGGGTTGCAATACACCGGCAAACCCTGCAATCCGTTACATGAACAAGTACACGAAGATCAAATCGGTCTTACATTGATCAAACAGCGTGCCCTGCGAGCACGACACCGCTATTTCAATAAGACCAATCATTTACACATCGTATTGTAAGATAAAAAGGAGTCCCTCATGAGCGTAAAAAAAAGATCAATCCGACAAAAAATGCAAGTTATTGTAATGATGATTTCTTTGGTGGCCTTGCTTCTGGCGGCTATGATAGGCATCGGCAGTATGCTGCGAATACAAAGCGATGTCATATCGGGAAGTGAAGCCCTTGGCGAGCATGCTGCACAAAAAAGCGAAGATGCGCTGACGCAGCAGATGGAAAAAAGTTTGCTGGACATCGTCGGTGGAAAAGCAGAATTGGCGGATGCAAAGCTTGAAATGTTCTTGGGCTATATTGATATGTTTGCAGAATATGCTTGGCTCTTATACAAAAACCCGGAGTTGTTTGTCCTGTCTGAGGTTGCACCTCCCAACAAGGATCTGGCAGGACAACTGTCAATGCAGCGCTACTTACAGGACGAAAGCATCTCCCTAGAGGCGGTTTTGCCAAAAATCAACCTGCTTAGCAATCTGGTTCATGTGTTTGATCCCGTCATCAACGATAACCGCGAGATCATTACCACGATTTATGTCGGTACAGAGCAAGGCTTTTTGCTTAGTTATGATGATCGTGCCGATCTGGGTGATACCGAATCGGATGAGGAATACTACGATTTTTCAGAATCCGATTGGTATCTGCTGGCTAAAGAAACGGGGAAGCCGGTTTTTACGGATACTTATCTGGACAGTTACGGACGTGGCTTAACGATTAGCTGTGCTGCCCCATTCTATCAGGATGATATATTTGCAGGCGTGGTTTGCATGGATATTTTAGTAGATGACATCAATAACAGTATCATCGACGTCAATATCGGCAATCACTCTTATGCATTTTTAGTGAATACCTATGGTGATGTGATCGCTTCTCCTAATCAAGACCCCGGCAGCGACCAGTATGTAAATATATTGGATGATACAAGCGATTCTGCTTACGAAGTATCCGGAGAAATCATGAGCGGAAAAACCGGTGTGA
>JAISHZ010000118.1 GCA_031262285.1 Lachnospiraceae bacterium
GATCCCGTCGCTGTAAGGGAAGAGTTCTGTCGCAATATGTCACTGAGAGGTTCCTCTTGGGAAGGCGCGATCGGAGCGGGGAAGCCCAAGCCAGAAGACCTGCCTGAAAACAATCGCAATGCCACGTGGAGATGGTGAAGCCGGCAATACTTACTTTTGCATTGGCTGCAAAAGTTTTTTTGTGTCCAAAATCATCCCGCGCGGCTCGCAGCGCCGCGAAGACGGCAGAAAGGACAAAAGAAATCATGACTGAGAAACAACGCTCTACAAAACCCATGGCAAAATGGCTCCCGTATATCGTAGGAGCCCTCTTTGGCGCACTCCTCGTCGGACTGTTCTTTGTTTATCAGAATTTCAAAGAAAAGCCGGTTGTCGGAGAGAAAGACATTGTCATCGAAGTAACCTCGATGAGCGGTGAAGTCACAAAATATGAGCTTAACACAGATGCGCAGTTTTTGATTGAAGCGATGGAAGAAGCCAAGTCGCAAGGACTGACCTTTTCGGGAACCACAAGTGAGTATGGTCTCTCTATTGAAGTCGTTAACGGCGAAAAAGCGGTCTATAGCGAAGGCGCTTATTGGTCGTTCTATGTGAATGGCGAATACTGCAATTACGGTGTTGAAACACAGCCTGTCGAAGATGAAGATCAATTTTCCATCGTCTTTACGGATGCTTCCACTTTTGGTCAATAAACTATTGAAACTACCATGAGCTGCCCGTTTAAGTGGGTTAAAGACGCATCAGAAGTGATAAGCCAAGAACGCTTTTACTTCTGATGCGCACCGCTAAAGCGGGCTAAAAACTTGATGTGAACAAAGCTACCATAATGACATTGCGTATAAAGCGAAATACGGTTTCACTCTATGCGCAATTCATATGGTCTTTTCCTTTTTATTACAAGGAGAAACCCCCTATGCATAGGAAGCATATGCCGTTAAAATCCTTGGTACAAATTGCTATGATGGTCGCGGTTATTGAAGTTTTCAAACTCACACTAAGCGGACTGCCCAACATTGAGCTAACATCCTTTTTTATAATCTGTTTCACGCTGATGTTTGGGCATCGCATCTTATATGTGATCGCGGTCTTTGTATTGATCGAAGGATTGATATTTGGATTCGGAATTTGGTGGTTCACGTATCTGTATCTATGGCCTTTGCTCGCACTCGGAGCGTGGCTATTACGAAAACGTGCCACCACCCTACCTCTTGCGTTATTATCCGGTTTCTTTGGACTGTCTTTTGGGTTTTTGAGTGCGCTGACGCAGTTTTTGATCAATACGCCCACCCTCGGGGTCGCAAGTGGTTTGTACGCCACATTCGCTTGGTGGGTGGCCGGTATCCCATGGGATATGGTTCATGGCATCTCAAACTTCTTTGTCATGTTCTTGCTATACCGTCCGTTTCAAGTCCTAAAAACTCGGCATTTACAACTACATGGTTCATAATATGCCGAAAGAACCGTTTATCTAAATACGAAGCTTTCGTGTGAATTCAGCGTAGATTCAAACGGTGAATTTTTTATTACATATCAACAAAAATGTTGTCGAACGTTGCGATAAAAAATGATGAAATATGAGAATTATATCAATTAAGGGTTGCCGAATCGTATATGGGATGATACTATGTTTATGAGACGCTTCGAAGCGAATTTTCATAAAAGCACACCGCTTGCGCCGCTATACGCGCGCGTATATGTTCTTCGAACACATATATTTTCTTTACACGTTGGACATATGCGCGCGGTCGATACTCACGGAACCATATGCAAAAATCACACGAGCAATTGGATGTATATTCCTGACATCTTCGTGATGAGTCAAACGATTTTGTAACAAATATGCGAAGTAGAACTGGTTCATGAAACGGATGCGCTCAAAATTACTTGAGTACGTGAAACCACTCAAACCACCAATGAGGTGAAAAGAATGTTAACAAGAATCGCAATCTCCGCACTAAGCTTTATTATATGCGGAATGATGTTTATGAGCTGCACGAAAGAAGTACCCCAAGGTACGTTGCAATTAGAGGCGGGAAGCTTAGACGCGGATAAATTTGTGTATGTTTCAACAGATAAAACACTTTTCAAAGAGGCAGCAATTGATTCGTCCTGTGTCGTGCTGACGCATGATGTTTGTTTCTATATTGAAGAAGATGACGATGATAACTACCTTTTGGTTTCTCAGTCGCTTACCGAAAACGTAAAGCCGACTAAGTTTTCGCTCGAATCAATTCCGTCTTATTCTCCTTATCACATGAGGCGAGATATCAATGGTAACTTACATATTTTGTGGCAATTGATGGCACTGGATGAATCCGGACCAAACTATATCATTGCAAAATACGATGGTCTAGGTCAAAAGTTATCGGAGGTGCAACTCCAAGAATCGGGAATGAGTAGTAATGCAGAGTCATTTATATTTTATATGGCATTAGATGGGGAAGGCAATCTCTATCTGGCTGATAATAAAACCGTTTGGTTGTACGGTGCAACCGGAACATATCATGGTCAAATAGAACCTTCCGGAATCCTAAGCAGCTTGGCAACGAATCAAGACGGCAAGGTCTACATGGCTTATCAACAATCGAGCAAGCAATGGTTGGCAAGGATTAACTTTCAATCGAAATCCTTGGAGAAAACGTATGATATCCATGACAGTGGCATTGGTGGGTCGCTGTCGCTAGGATACAATGACAAATTGCTTTATTATAACGGAAATGATCTTTTTGAATTTGACCCATCGGCAGAGGTGGTGACAAAGATTCTAAACTGGATAGATTGTAATGTAGACGGTTCATCTGTCCGCCAGGTTACGAAATTGACAGATGACAGATTTGTTGTAGCCACGGACAAATGGCTGAATAATTTACCGGATACAGCGCTTAGCATCCTCACAAAGACGTTACGCGCAGACCTACCGGATAAGGAATTAATTGTTTTTGGCGTTTTTTTCGATTTTTATGCCACAAACCTCAGTAAGCAGATTGCCGCTTTCAATAAAAGCAGTAACAAATATGAGATTGTTGTTAAAACATACATAGATGTCGAGGGTAGTATAAGCAAGGATGAGCGCAATGATGCCATGGCAATCATCAATAGTGAAATAATCGCCGGTCAAGCACCGGATATTCTATTGCTTCCTTCCGATGTAGTTAACTGGAACTCCTATGCCGAGAAAGATGTCTTTGTGGATTTAAATGAAATGTTAGCGCAAAGTCAAACATTAAAAAAAGAAGATCTCATAGCCAGTGTAGTCAGAGCATTTACCTATGATGGTAAACTCGTTGGTTTACCTACATTCTTTTCTTTGGATGCTATATATGGCAAACAATCAAATCTAGGTAATCGAACTGGTATGACACTTGATGAATTATCATCTTTCATGGATGAACATCCGAATCAAATGATATTCAAAGAAATGACAAAGAGGAGCATGCTACATTATTTCACATCTTTTCATATAGACTCATTTTTAGATTTGGAGCATGGAACATGTCCTTTTGATGGGAAAGCATTTCAAGAATTGTTAGAATTAGCAAATCGTTTTCCGAATGAAATAGATGCTGCATTGGTCGCGAATGAAGAGCCATTACTTCATCATATTATATTTTTTGGTTTTGACGAATATCAAGGAGAATTTGTGACAGCGGGGGAGCCGGTCAACTTCATAGGCTACCCTACGCCGGACCGGGAACCTGGTATCGGATTGGTGGCGCCGGATGGGATTTATACCATCACATCGCAGTCTAAAAACAAAGAAGGTGCGTGGTTATTTCTGGAGAGTTTACTTACGGAAGAAGATGATGGATTTGCTCCCGATACCCTTCATGTGAATAAAAAAATATTAGATAAGCGTATGACAGAAGTGGTGGAAGCAGAATTAATGTACTCTCCATTTGTGAAAGATGAAAACGGTGAAAAGATTCCGTTTAGAATGCTGCTATTTTATGGTCAAGTTCAAATTATATTACCTGATGCTACGAGGGAGGACGTAGATGGGTTATATGCGCTGATTGACTGCGCTGTTAAAATCATCTCCGAAACCGATGACATTATGACGATCGTCTTAGAAGAAGCGGAGGCATATTTCAACGGCTCCAAGACTTTGGAACAAGTGACGGATATCATACAGAACAGAGCGAAGAACTATGTGAGTGAAAATCAATAGAGAAAATTCTGAATGTTCGCGGTCGCTCTATACATCGTCATCATCATCAATATCCGATTTCGCAAGCTGAAATATAAATTCGCTCCCCTCTCCCGGGGTGCTGATGACGTTGATATGTTCATTATGTGTGCGTATGATTTCACGCACGATTGATAGACCAAGTCCGGTTCCTTTCTTGTCCTTTCCCCGAGAAAGGTCGGACTTATAAAATCGATCCCAAATCAACTTCAAATCCTCTCTGGGTATTCCAATGCCACTGTCTTTCACAGAAACCCACACTTTATTCTTCTTTTCGGAAGTCTCCACCCTAATAAAAGAATCATGGTGGCTAAATTTGATTGCGTTGTCCAACAGGTTGTACAAAACTTGCTGTATCTTGGCTTGGTCTGCGTTTACGAATAGGCTCTGTCCGCTCAACACTAAGTTGATCTTGATATTGCGCTTGTTGCAGGTTCCCTCGAAGGAATACGCAGTATCGCGAATGACTTGGTTGATGTCGAAATCCGTGCGTTCCAGATACATACCTTTCATGTTCAAATTGTTTAAGGTCAGCAGATTGTTCGTCAGCTTCGTGAGACGGTCCGCTTCGTTGAGTACGATTGTGATATATTTTTCATGAAGCTCCGGGGGGATGGTGCCGTCCAACATGGCCTTTAGATACCCTTGAACGGAGGTAAGCGGCGAACGAAAATCATGAGAAATATTCGCGACGAACTTCTTTTGATCATCTTCCGAACGCGCAATTTCACTCGCCATATAGGATAAACACGCGGCTAAATATCCGATTTCATCCTCACTTTCGACTTGGAACTCATAATGCATGTTCCCGGAAGCATATTGTTCAGTCGCGTAGGTGATTTTGCGCAGCGGGATATAAACAATTTGTGTAAAGAAAAACAAGATGATCAACGAGAGTAAAAATAAAATCCCAAGCAATATATAACAAATCACGAGCATGCTGTTCGTTTTTTCTTCTATCAAATCCAAGTCACAGTGGATGACCACATAACCTTGCACTGTGTAGGCCGGCGCGATGGTCGCGATTACTGTCAAAACTTCCTTTTCAAAATATCCAAAGAAATGATCCATCATATAGTAGGAGCCTTGAAAAACTGTCGGATCAAAACCTTCGATCTTTCGTACAGACTCTACGTCCAGATCAGCCGCCGAATCCACGATCACGCGTCCGGATGGATTCATGATCTTGATATCGGATTCTACATACATCGCAATGCGGTCAACAAGCATTTTGACGTAATCAATACTGGTTTCTACTTTGTAGAGGTCACCGGCTTCGTTTTGTGCCAACCTCGTTGCTTCTGTGTAGAGTGTCGTCGCTTTTTCGCGCAACAAATTCTCTCGTATCATCCCGGGTACAAAAGTGGATACGATGGCAAACCCGAAAATTCCGAAAATCACATAAGCTAAAATGAACTTTAGGTATAAGGTTTTTTTCACGAAGTCTCCATATCGTTATATGGCATGGTTATAGCCGCGATTGAATATGCTCTTTACATTCAAACTTATAGCCGATCCCCCATATGGTGGTTATTTTCCAATGTTCGTTATCCTTGATCTTTTCGCGAATCCGTTTAATATGAACATCCACCGTTCGCGTGTCGCCGCTGTATTCATAATCCCAGATTTGATACAATAGTTGCTCTCTGGTAAACACGCGATTGGGATCAGCTGCGAGGAAATACAGGAGTTCCAACTCTTTTGGCGGCATATCTATCGAATGCCCCTGATAGATGACCGAATAGTTTGTTAAGTTTATGGACAAATCCGGATACTCAACCAATTGATCTTTCGTGGTCTTGGTTTCAACCGCTTGGGCTTTGTACCGACGAAGTACGGCTTTGATTCTGGCTACTAACTCTTTTGAATCAAACGGTTTCTCTATGTAATCATCCGCGCCCAGCTCTAAGCCTAATACTTTATCGAAGATTTCTCCTTTAGCGGAAAGCATGATGATCGGTATGGTGTGATGCGCCCGAACTTCACGACAAACTTGATATCCATCAATACCCGGCAACATTAAATCAAGCAGAATCAGGTTCGGTGCTACGTTTTCCAGATTTGCTAAGGCAGATTCACCATCGTTTTCGATAAATGTTTCAAAGCATTCCTTGGTCAGGTATAAGGATATCAGTTCTGCGATATTATTATCATCGTCCACTATCATGATCCTTTGCTTTGTAACCATATGACCTCCTTAAAAGTGTGGTGATTGCTACGCATTTACTTGAATGTCACGATCGTAACACCAACATCTCCCTCTCCGTATTCGCCCAACCGATATTCCTTGACATATTTTTGGCGCTTTAGGTGTGCGTGGACTGCGCTTCGCAGCGCTCCGGTTCCTTTGCCGTGAACCACGCGCACCTCCGGCAGGTGGGAGAGGTAACAATCATCCAAATACTTATCCAATTCCATAATCGCTTCGTCCACGGTCTTGCCGACGAGGTTAATCTGTGTGGAAACCGACATGGATTTTGCCATTTTCATAGATCCCATCGTCGTTTGTTTCGTTTTCGCATCTTGCGTAGTCTCTTCATCGAGTATGGCTATATCTGATATATGAACGGTTGATCGCAGAATTCCGCACTGTACACTCAGGTTTCCGTTTGCGTCCGGCAAGGTATAAACGCTTCCTTTTAACCCCATGGACAAGACTTGTACCAAATCCCCTTTTTTCAGCTTCTTGGGATCTGCTGTTTTCGCGCCTTCGTTATTCGTTGTTTTTTCTTTCTTTACGATGCTGCGATTTTTCTCTTCGATCTCTTCCCGCACTCTCTTGCGCTGATCCTCCAAATCACGTATGCCCAGACCTTGCCCGGCTTTGTGAAATTTGCGTATGGTCTCATCCGCCAGCTCTTTGGCTTCGGCGAGGATTTGTCTGGCTTTTTCATTCGCTTCTTGAATCAGTTGATTTTTGGATTGGTCGAGGCTTTCTCTTTTTTTTCGAAGCTCTTCTTGTTGCTTGTGAAATTCTTCTAATTCTCGTGAAAAAGCGCTTCTTTGGCGTTCCATCTCAACCCGGTTTTGTTGCAAAGAGGCGATCACATCCTCAAAACGCTCTTCCTCCTGACCGATTTGCTCCCTCGCTGCCCGTATGATTTCATCGGAGAGTCCTAGCTTTTTGGATATTGCAAAAGCATTACTTTTCCCCGGTATGCCGATTAGAAGGCGATATGTCGGACGCAGGGTTTCCACATCAAATTCACAGCACGCATTTTCAACACCCTGCGTAGATAACGCGAAAATTTTTAACTCACTATAGTGTGTCGTT
>JAISHZ010000125.1 GCA_031262285.1 Lachnospiraceae bacterium
TCGTAAGAAACAGGGGTAAAGAGCAGACCTTCAGTGATTGCACGGTAATCTTTTTGATAAACGGCTTTGTCAATAATTTCACCTAACACTTGATTCACATTAATATTCTTTGACGCTGAGGGGCAGAAAGGAAGAGGCTCCCGCAAAAGCCGAACTTCATGAACTAAGCATGGTATATCAGAAGGAAGTAAAGACGACGATAAAATTCTGTGAATGTCATATATGTGGCGAGAATGATTATCGATCTTCCCTGTCAAATAGTAATCACATAGTGCAAAAACTTTGTCGATTAGAGTACGCTGAATTGCTTGTGTTGTTATCGTGAAAGGCTCTAATTCATATTCGCAAATAAGCTTCTCCATATGCTCCTTCTGTAGAAAGAAATGAAGATAGTTTTCGACAGGTTTTATAACCGTAGGAAAAGGTAGAAGCGCAACATAAGTTTCTATGATCAATTCCGGTTTGATAGAGAGCATAGAGTCATAAATCGATGGATAATTTACGTGATAGCTGTTGTAACTACGTCGACTTCTTGTACTTTCAAGATTTGTAATTGGAAGTTCCAATGACTCCATAGAAGAAATGATCGCTGATTTTAAATAACGTTTTCTACTTTCACCAGGCATACCATCTTCGGCAGCATAAGAAATGTCGATATCTTCTGAGAAACGTTCAATGATTTGAAAGCACTTAGAAAGTGAGGTGCCTCCTTTGAATACCATTCCTGGAATACAACGAGTTCTTCAAAAGCTTCTTTGTCATGATGCAAAGTCATAAATAAGTCCTCCTTCTATGAGGCGCTTGGCAGTAGTTCCGGTTATGACGGATGCAACAGATCTTAACTCAGAGCGGCTAAAGTTTGTTTCCTTCAGATATTTCCGTAAAGTGTTCTGTATCTCAAAGTCAGATGATTCAGCATAGTTCTCTATTTGAGAAATGGCATCTAGAAATTGTAAAAGCGCTGCGTTCTTCGAAGTAATTTCTATAGCAGGACGCTTTATGCGGACTTTTTGATTACCGATTGTAACGATGCGTCCTTTTGTGGATTCTTTATTGGTCGTGACCTCCAATATAGACGGCATTTGGGTCGTGATCCCTAATTGATTGGCAAAGGTAGCTCCTGTAAAGTAACCAAAAGTATCTATATCGTTCGTTATATATTTTCGTACAATTACTTTAATGGGATCCAAGTAGCATTTATTTAAGAGACGAGATGGTTTTGGAAGATAATAGATACCATTATCGAAGCGTATCAATAAACCGATATTGACCAAGCGCTTTATGGATTGACGCATAGCATTATCATTGGTAGTTTCATTGCATAAGTCACTTAAAAAAATCGGTTCATTATATCCATAGGTTTCAATAAGGTAATCAACTAACATATCAATATTCCTTTCGATGTTGAACGTACTATAATTATACCACGAAAGTAAATATATATGTCAATAGCTAAAAAATGAATCTTTATTTCACAATTGATCATTTGCGCGATAGACCTCCTTGACAAGCGTTCCATAAGGAACGGAGCAAGCATAACGATTGATAAATTGACAGCAAAATCCGGAGACAGTACAATGATACTCGGCTATTTTGCCGTTTTGTTTTTTTATGCAATCAATTCTAATTTTCCGACACTACATAGCCAAAGGAGGTGAGAGGAATTGCATTCGTTGACAGAACAGTTCGCCACGGAGTACACAGGTCGCTTATTCTATTTTTGCTTACGGAAGTGCGGGGACGTTACTCAAGCTCAAGATTTGGCGCAGGATATCAGCTTAAATGTGCTAATCGCACTACAAAAGAGTACGCCCGAGAATCTATCTGCCTATGTATGGCGTATCGCGCGTAATCGCTATGCAAAATGGGTAGAAAGTAAAAGCAGGAATGACGGCTTTCGTCAATTTCGATTTGCGTATGAAGGCATTTCAAATTCTTCTCCGGATCATATATCCATCTCACAGGATGCTATATTGGAAAAAATAGCGCAAGGCAATATAACGGTTGGTTTAGCAGAAGAAGACGTGAACTTCCTTTTGACAAATGGGTACATCCGAAAGCAGGATCAATCCTATCAGTTGACATTCACTGTTATCAAAAAGGCGTTCCTTTGGGATGATGAAGCGGAGGCGCAAGCGATAAATCCTGCCTTTATGAAAGATATCGCTGCGTTAAAATCACAAGCGATTGACATCGCCGATACATACTACAAGCTATGCGCAAGGGAAATCATGAACGAAGTTCCGTCATTTCTACGAGAGAACCGTTGGCAGATACGATCGGCGATTGCATCAAGCTTTTATATGGCACGCAGCGCGATCGTGGAAGAATCACTGCGCATCGGCTATCTCCGGTATGACCCTACGGCCGATCACCGGATGCTGGGTGCGCTTTTCATCCTGTAGGGGAAGTACCTTTTCTTCATATAATCATAATATAAAATCCATCGACAATCATACTATACGAACGTAATCACAACTACTAAAATGGCGGGGAATGCAAATCACTTCCCCGCCACTCATATGAACCAATGTCATTTACTTAAGACTTCTGATACAAATGTCAACTGCGGGAAGCGGCATAGAATCAGCTCTTTTATCGGTTTGTCGATGCCTAAAACCCCCTAAGTAAATGACATTGCATATGAACACCTAGATACTTATCAGTACGCGTTCGTTCGTGAATGATTTTCATCGCTCACGAAGTTCACCTTCCGCTTTCCACCTCTATTTTCTGATATACCATCGCGCATCGTTTCATATCATGTGCTATGCCAACACATACTACCTCTCCGGATAACGGTGCATAATATCGTTGTGCCAGGATTTGATCCAATGCCTCTTTCTTTAATTGATTCAAATCTTTCCCTTGTTTAAATTCAAAAACAAAATGGGGTCTCTGTGCGGATAATGATTCCATGGTAATATCGCTTCTGCCGTCTCCGCATTCCAGATTACTGGTGATTCGATATATCTTACGTAAAGAAACGCACATCCCTAAAAACAGCATATGATAAGCATTTTCGCGAGCATCGTGATAGCTTGTACAGGTAAGAACGATCGTTTCGTATAATGCCAGAAATCCTTTCATGTCTCCGCAAATTAAGCAATTGAACATTTTCTGTAAATCCACCTCGCCGATTCGGGTTTGTTCGGCAACGATCATCCGAAACTCTGAAAATACTTCTTGATTTGGAATGCGGACTTTCATTTGCCCATTATCCCAGTTGTATGCAGTGACAGTTAGGTAACCGGCGTTTATGAACAACCCCCACAATGTATAAGTATTGGCCAGTTCCATAAAAGAGGTATCCAGTTTCGCATACAATTCAGAGCTGCCACTCTGGATTAATTCGTCAAATTGCTTGTAAAATCTGGCATCCGCCTTTGCGATAGCTTGATAAATCAAAGCATTAGCCGAAGTATTCACCCAATAAGGAATCAATTTCTTTTCATCCACGTAATTCAATATAGACCATGGGTTATAGATGGCGGTATTGCCAAATTGATACCCATTATACATATCCTTTATTTCATAGTTGATCGATATGCCATAATCCGAAAGAAGCTTCTCACTTTCAGATTCCGTCAGTCCAAAGTACGTCGCATATTTATCGTGAAGAACGGTATAGACATTTACATTATTCAGATTGGAAAAAATACTTTCTTTCACCACGCGTTGAATCCCTGTGAGTAGTGCTTGATCAAGGGAATCGTTACCTTTGAGTGCTTGCCCATAAAAACTTTCGAAAAATCCTGATAGTTCTTCCCGATACCCATATTGATAAGCAGAAATTAGCGGTTGATCATATTCATCAATCAACAACAATGGTAATTTGCCGTAAAATGTTTTCACGGTTTCTAATAAGCACAAAATACTACGTTTTAAACGACTCCACGATATATTGGAGTGGAGCAATTCATGAAAGGTTTGATAAAATCTCACATAATGGGAATCTTGTGGATCAGCGAAATCCGTAAAGAGATCATAATACTTCTGATAAGCCGGGAAAAGAGCATCAATCAAACTATCTTTGCACTGCGTACTGTTCGTCCCATGACTATCTTTAAAAGTCAAATAGACCACCGGTTTTGTATTGATTTGACTCGCATAAGGTGTTTTCATGACAAACAAACCATGAAAAATCGCCGCGCTATCTTTGGTGATATCAAAAAACTCTCGAAACATGGACATATTTAAGGTTTTACCAAAACGCCTCGGTCTGGTAATCAACGTCACCGGGCGACCGCTCTCAAGAAAATCATTGATCATCATAGATTTATCAACATAGTAATAGTCATTTTCGCGAAGCTTCCGAAAATCATCCAAACCGATCGGTAATTTTTGCTTCATATCGCTCCTATCATGATCGAATAAGATAAGTCTACTCGACGAAACCGCTATATTCTATCCTACGAGAAGATCCGCAGCGCTTCTGACATAGCTTGTAATCCTTTCGAAATTGTGTCGCATAAGTAGCGTTTAACATTACTCCTCCATTTCTGCTATGAAGTCCTCAACGCACTGCGATTTCTTTGGTAGTTTGCCATTTCTCATATCCTCGATTTCCTGCATAGCCGCAAGGGTGATGGCGTTCGGTGTATTAACGGATATTTCAAAGGGTATTTTCCCTTGTCGTAATGATTGCCTCATAAAAATATTTAGTGCGGTTGTCAAGGTCATTCCCATTTCAGAAAACAAGATTTCTACCTGCTCCTTTAGATCTTTATCTATACGTATGGTTACATTCGATGTACCTGCCATTATTAGACTCCTTTCTTATTAAGCTTATATTGGTATGCAAAGTATAAAGCAAAAATATGTGCAATGCAAGCAGTTAGCACGTTATTTTATTTCTTGTACAATATAATTTGGCTTGGGTGTCAAAAGTAAATATCCGCTTGCGTTTCCTCCTTAAATATGGTATAAATGGGATATAAAAACATCGAGGTATATAAAATGTCATTCAAGCCAAACCAAAGTCAACAGCTGACGCTCACAGATCGTTTTCTTCAACTATCACCACGCTCAAAGAAAGTACTTTTGAATTCATAGTGCAAGGAATTATGTTTCGTCGCTGCGGAAAACTACCCAAGTGGTTTTCGGGATTTGAGCCACTGTAAATCCTGTGGTATCACAACCATTTTCCAGTCGTGTACCAATCATATACCGCCATGTTTCATCGGATGAATCGCCATAACCGCAAAATGCACCGATCAAACAAGTCCCGTCTTCTCGTGGCTGACCATGCCCATCCGGGTAGCGTTTTCCATTTGCGGCATCGAATAACCTTTCATACTTTCCATTTTGATGACATTCCGTCCAGAACGCCGGACATAAATTTGTTCGTCATTGTGATATACACGCTCAATCCCAAACACCTCAAAGGCTTCTCTTTCTTCAATTCGCCATTTCATAGCCTGTACTCCTTCTATTTTTATTTGGAAAGTTAGAGGCGGGAAGATGGTAAGATTCACGCCAGGCTGGCGAGCTTGCGATGGTGTGACACCGTGCTGCTTCACAAAAGCACGGGTGAAGCTGGTCGAGGGGCAGGTCTTTGAGCGTGTCGTTGTATGTAATGGTCATGTGGGTGTCCCTTTCTTGTTGGCTATAACAATCCGTTTTCGTGCAGCACTTTGGCTTCACGCCAAAACTCGGTGTAGTGTGTCGAATAAAATCTGTACCCTTCATCATTCGGGTCGTTAACATACGCTTTGTTTCCCGCAACCCAACGATAGACATATCCGCGTATTATATCTCGTCTGTAGTTCGGTAAATCTTCGTATCGCTCCCGAATAAATTTGCCTTCTTCGGCGTAGCTCAATATGGTCGTGTAAACATCGGGAATAAACTCAAAGTCGGAAACAGGAACGGGCGTGTCCGATGTTGCGGTAGTCACCACCCCTGCTGAGGGGTTTAGCTTGTAATCGCCGACAATACTGCCATGATAAAAATCCATTTGTTTGCTCCTCTGTTCAGATTTCGTAAGCGTAAAACTCTCCGCTCTTAATCGGCGTTACAGAAAAGTTATAACCGGAAGGCTTGCCTTTCATATAAAAATCAATCGCGCGAATGTTGGCGGCATGGGTCACGACAAGCAGATTTTTCCCGGCGTATTGGTTGTTCACCATATCACAGAAGTCAAATTGTTTCTGCATAAAATCGTCCATCTTTTCAGTGCCCTTGTCTCCGGTTTGAATAACACGATAAAAGTCTTGCATCATTTCGCGTGTTTCTTCCATACCTTCAAACTCGCCGCAAATGATTTCGCGTAAGCGGTCGTCTGTAGTAATTGCGCCGCGCCATACAATTTCGCACGTTTGTAAAGTGCGTTTTTGCGGACTGGAAAAGACGGCATTAAAATGAATGTGGCTTAATAATTTTGCCGCTTTTTCGGCGTAATCAATGCCTGTCTGATTAAGAAATGTCTCGGTAACACCATTGGCACGATGAAATAAATTCCAATCTGTCTGTCCTTGTCTTAATAAATAAAGCATATTTCCTCACTTCCTGCACAGGCAAAACGGATGACCTTCCGGGTCGAAGAGCGTGATAAAATCCTCGCCGCCGTATTGCTCTTTTGCTTTTGTCGCGCCGAGAGTCAACGCTTCCTCAACCGCCGTTTGCAAGTCGTCTACTTGGAAATTAAAGTGCATCTGTTTTTGCTGTTTGCCGGGTTCCTCCGTCCAAACTGGTGGAATATAGTCGAAGTCTCCTTCACAAGCCATAAAATGAACTACTACCTTGTTGTCGGCGACCAACGCTGTTTCATGAAATCCTGTGTCCCAGCCGCTCAATTTTGCGTAAAACTCGCGAATATGCGGATATGTTCGGCAATCAATATTGATAGAGGGGTTCGGTATTGTGCCGTATCCCATGTCCTCATAATAACGGATAAACGGCGTACTCACTTGCTTTTTGCACAAGCAAAACGGATGACCTTCTGTATCAAACATTGTAATTGAAGTTTCACCGCCAAACTGTGCAGGCGCTTTTGTTGCACCGAGGCGGATTGCTTTTTCGACCGTGCTGTGAATATCCTCCACATCAAAATCAAGATGCATTTGTTTTTGCTCCCGCCCGGGTTCCTCCGGCCAGACGGGTGGAGCATAGGGAACATCCGGCGTGGTGAACAGTATCAGCATCCCGACTTCGGTTTTCACCGCAGGGCTGCCGTATGCGGTCAGTTTCTCCCAACCCATAAGGTTGGCGTAGAAGTCTTGCGCGCGGAGCGGGTCGGCGCAGTCGATGGATA
>JAISHZ010000227.1 GCA_031262285.1 Lachnospiraceae bacterium
ACATCGTTCATAGCGCCTCCTATTCTCAAGCGTTAAACGTCTGATACTAATCCAAGTCATATGTGCATGCTACTTTTCTGTGCTTCGTGCACAGACGGAATCTTATAAGCAGATAAACATATAACTTTTGTCCTAGTATCAAAATATGCAATGGACAATTTAATAGAACTATCGATGAGCCAATTCTGACAAGATTTCTTCCCAAGTAATTCCTTTATGCGCCATCAAGACCATAATGTGATACAAGAAATCACTAATCTCATATTTTACTTCATTTATGTTCGGGTTTTTGGCGGCGATCACAATTTCGGTTGCTTCCTCTCCTACTTTCTTTAAGATCTTATCCAATCCCTTTTCAAACAAGTAATTTGTATAAGATCCTTCCTTCGGGTGTTCTTTGCGATCGTATATGACACCATAGACATCCAGTAAAACGGTAGCCATTGTTTTGGGTATTGGTTCATTTCTTTCAACCATGGTTTCAAAGAAACAACTCTTGGAACCGGTGTGGCAAGCGACACCAACCTGTGTCACCTTGGCTAAAATAGCGTCTTGGTCGCAATCAACGCGTAGTTCTTTTACATATTGAAAATGTCCGCTGGTCTCACCTTTTACCCATAGCTTCTGACGTTCTCTGGAAAAATAGGTCATTCTACCGGTTAAGAGTGTTAGCTCATAAGCTTCTTGATTCATATATGCAACCATTAATAGTTCATTTGTCAAATCCTCTTGGACAATAACTGTGACCAAGCCTTGTGCGTCCGTTTTGAACTCATCAAATTGGCGCGTAGAGGTTAATGCCTCTATTGGAAGATGATTTTCCTGACAAATTCGTTTGAAAGAGAGGAGTTCTTTCACTGTATCACAGACCAAATTTCCAAAAGTGCCTTGGACATAAGGAGTCGAAAGAATATCCATCCACTGACCAAGGGAACGTTGCTCTATATAAAGATTGATTGGTAAATATCGTTCCGGATCCATAAGCGACAGCGCATCCTTAAGTTTATGAATATCCATCAAACAAATGCCAACACTATTTTGACTGATTCGGTCAAAATGTGTTTCGAGAGTAAGCTGATGATCATATGCAACTCGAAACTTTTCTTTTCCAAACTTCGAAGCTATGTCTTCTAAGAGTTCTCCTTTATAAAGTACTTCTTCGGGAAGGATTATATTCGCGCCGGTATAGATGAGTTTTTTGGCATCTTCCATTCGCTCTATGGTGGTATACGCCCAGAGTTGTATCCGGAGTTCTTCATTGACAAATTTTAAAAATTCTATATATTCATCGTGGTATCCTTCATGGTTCGTCTCGGATGGAATCTCTACGACAACCAACGAATTGATCGGATATTGCACATAGTATTTAGCGAGCAAAACAGGATCCTCTTTCACTATCGACAGATCCTTGTCGCTACGTACTGCACGAGATTGGTAGAAATAAATACAGGGAGAAAATTGTTTTGTAAACCTAGGTTCATTCATGGTTTTGTTCCTTTCAATAATGATTGAAGAACGACTCGTTTTAATTCACTTTAAGAATCGTTTGCTTTCAGTAATAGCTCAGTGAAGAGCTTTTTGTAATTGCTCAAACAAGATTCGTATTCGATCTTTCTTCATTTGAATGGACACAGGATTAATAATCATCCGAGCCGAGATAGGGCACACATCCTCTAACACTTCCAGACCATTTTCCCGCAGCGTAGAACCCGTTTCCACAATATCGACGATCACATCCGACAACCCCACGATAGGACCTAGTTCCACGGAACCCTCTAGTTTGATAATATCAACTGTTTGGTGCTTAGTATTGTAGAAATAATCTCTGGCGATGCGAGGGTACTTTGTCGCGACCCGTATCCGCTCATGGCTTTGCAGTAAATTTCTTGCCTCCGCGAACCCACAAACACAGATCCTACACTTTCCAAATCCAAGATCCAAGACTTCGTGAACGTTACGCTGTTCCTCTAAGATGGTATCCTTCCCTGCCACTCCGATATCCGCCACCCCATATTCTACATAAGTTGGTACATCGGGAGCTTTGGCCAAGAAAAACCGGAGTTTATGTTCTTCATTCACAAAAATCAATTTTCGTGAATCTTTATCTGCTAAACCCGGGCAATCGATGCCGACGGATTGAAATAATGCCATCGTTTGCTTGGCAAGTCTTCCTTTTGCAAGTGCGAAGGTAAGGTATTGATTTGTGTTTTCCATAATCATCGAGGAATAATCTCCTATTCGAGGCAAAACATCAGTAGGTCCTATATATTTCAATATTCGTTTAAGGCTCTTTTGAAACTCACGAAATGTTTTTACAACCGATTGCTCTTCAATCAATTTCGCGAAGCAGAACGACTTTATCCCCTAATTGACGCAATCGCTGCGCCTCCAGAACTTGCTGTAAGTAGTTTTCGTCATGATAATGTAGAATCGTCTTCGGTGCTGACTTAGGAATCACAATGCCTTGAGAATTTAATGCCGATAGTAAATCATCCACTTGCATCACAAAACCTACCGCAGGGGCTTGTTTCCCAAACTGACTCAGTAAGTGGTTGTATCGTCCGCCTTGTACAATGGGATTCCCTACGCCATATGTATATGCTTTAAAAATCATTCCAGAATAGTAGTGATATTGACTGAGCATCCCCAGATCAAA
>JAISHZ010000165.1 GCA_031262285.1 Lachnospiraceae bacterium
AAATGGACTTGTCTGTCAAGATGCTTCCTTTAGGCAGGACCATTTGGTGGTCAATGCTAAGTACGTCTTCTGCTACTTCCATGCCGGGTATTAATTGTGAGGTAGATAGTCGTTTCATCCTGCTCCGATCTGCTTCAAAGTCAAGCAATATGTATTTCATCGCTATGATAACGAAAAGGAACATTCCCAGACCACTGGTAAGTTCAAACAGTTTTGATTATACGCCTACAAATACAACCTGTCAATTTCTAGTAATACTAAATGAATGCGATATTTTTAATCATTGTAGCTTTTCGTGAAATCTTGGCGAGATGGAATATTCGGCTTTGTGATTTTATGTTATACTATGGGGACATAGATCACACACAAAAGGAGCGGTGAATCCCATGCGAGCATTTATGGATCAAGATTTTTTGTTGGAAACAGACACAGCCAAGCACCTCTATCATTCCTATGCGAAAGACATGCCCATCATCGATTATCATTGCCACATCAATCCCCAAGACATTGCCACAGACAAGCGTTTTGAGAACATCACGCAGCTTTGGCTGGGCGCGGATCATTACAAGTGGAAACTGATGCGTTCCTTTGGCGTGGATGAGAAACTTATTACCGGAGATGCAACGGATAAAGAGAAGTTCTTTGCGTGGGCAGCGGTTTTGGGTAAGGCGATCGGTAATCCGCTCTATCACTGGAGCCACTTAGAACTACGTCGGTTTTTTGGATACGAAGGTACTTTGAACAGTAAAACAGCGCAGGAAGTTTGGACATTATGTAACGCAAAGTTGCAAGATCCATCCATGAGCGCGAAGAACCTCATACGAAGGAGTCGTGTTGATGTCGTTGTGACCACAGACGATCCGGTGGATTCTTTACAGTGGCATGACGATATCGCCAAAGACAAAGACTTTACTTGCCTGGTATTGCCTGCTTTTCGCCCGGATAGGGCAATGAACATAGAAAAAACAGACTTCATAGCGTACATACAAGAATTGTCGGGTGTTTGTGGGATGGATACCATTACATCTTTTGCATTGCTGAAACAAGCCCTGAAAAATCGCATAGAATATTTCGCACAAAAAGGTTGTATCATTGCCGATCATGGAATGGATTATTGTGCATATGCACCCGCAGACGCATCTGTGATAGAGCAAATCTTTGCTAAGTGCCTGAGCGGTGTTTCTTTATCCACATCGGAAAAACTACAATATCAAACCGCTTTTCTACTCTTTTGCGCGCAGGAATATCACTCATTGGGGTGGACGATGCAGCTTCACTATGGATGCAAACGAAACAATAACAGTCGGATGTTCAATCAAATAGGACCGGACACCGGATATGATTGTATCGGAGATCAAGCAAGACTCTCAGAGCTTGCGGATTTCCTAAATGCATTGGATATGCGTGAGTGCCTACCAAAGACCATCCTCTACAGTCTTGATCCGAACGACAATGCGGCACTTGATACCATCATCGGCTGTTTCCAAAGCGCGCAGACTGTTTCCAAAATACAACATGGCAGTGCTTGGTGGTTCAATGATCACATAGATGGTATGACTCAGCAACTACGCTCCTTAGCCGCCACAGGCAACCTTTCCGGCTTTGTCGGTATGCTGACAGATTCGAGAAGTTTTCTTTCCTATACTAGGCATGAATATTTCAGACGAATCCTATGTAATCTGATCGGCAACTGGGTAGAAAACGGAGAATTCTCATCAGATGAAGAAATATTAGAAGAGATTATAAAAGACATCTCCTATCACAATGCAAGACGATACTTCCAATTCCTAATATAAGCAGGGTAATCGCTTACGTAATAAGCAACTGAACCTTACAGAAAAGATACACAGGAAGCGAATGGGGCGGCAGCTCTTGAAGATGTGTGCGTTCTGTGGAGACGAGACCTTGCACGATGGGCGGTCTCTGCCGCACATTGTGCAGCTCAGGGCTCGTCGGAACGCCCAGAGAGCCCACATCTGAAAGAGCTGCCGCCCCATCCGCTTCCGTCCGCGTAGTCACAAAATCACAGGAGCGATCATTACCCTGTTGATATGAGCTATATGTCTTGACGCTTGCGATATAGTCTAGTACAATAATTGCAGATTTCGTTAATTGAAATCAACCGAAATTCGTCATCATTTAGCGTCCTACATAGGGGGTACCCCATGCAAAAGTGCAAAAGAATGATTCTGATGGTCTGTGCCTCATGGATGGCACTCATGTTTTATTCTTGTCAGTCTTTGACCCAATCGACCGATACATCCATTACAAACCACACCCGAGAGATGACAATGATAATCATTGTGAGCGTGATTCTCTTACTTCTGATTGCACTTGCTTTTGGATGGCAGCTTGTTGGGACGATGAAGCAAAATAAGCTTCGTCAAAAGACGCTGGAAATATCTCAGGAAAGCACAGCGGTACTCATCAAAGAAACACCAAATATTGCGTTAATGTTTGATGATCAATTAAATCTCATTGATTGTAACGACATCACGCCCAGTTTATTGGGATTTGCCGACAAAGCGGAAACATTGCGTGAGTTTCATACAGCTCTGAAACAATATATGCAACCATATCGCACGAATGGCGAACCCTCTGTTCCGATCGAAACGCGCCTTGAAATCGCGATACGAGATGGCTTCCATCGCAGTGAATCGAATTTGATTGTTAATGGGAAAAAACTCGTGTTAGATATGTCGTATCGGCGCATTCCGTACCGTGACTCATTCGCGTTGATCGGATATGGGAATGACATCACAACATTACGAGAAGAACAACAAAAACGTCAAAAACTGACCGATACATTCGGGCTCTCCGGAGCATATATCTGGGAACTCGATGCGATGAAAAAGTATTATCAAATGGTCGTAACAAGCATGGATTGGCTTGGTGTCACACAGAATTTTAGTGAAGGATATGTATATGAGCTGATACCTCAAATGTGTGTGCCGGAGGACGTTGAGAAACTATTCGCAGCTGTCTCGGCATACTTGCATGGGGACGGAGAAGGAACCTTCTCCTGTATCGTACGTTTTCACAATTTTGTTACCGGCGTACCCACATGGGTTCGTTTGGTGGGCTATGCGGATGAGAAGAACGAAGATGGAAGTATACGTAAGCTGACGGGTACTTTGATCAACATAGACGAGCAAATGCTGGAGATTAAGCAGCGTAATGATGAACTGGAACGCCAACAACTTTTGTTCCAAAACGTTTTTTCTGTGATGGACGCAGCTGTTATCCTTCTGCCGCATGAAAAACCGGTCGCCAACGACAAATTCGGCGTCATCATGCCGGGATGGGAAAAGGTGTTTTTGCATCAGCTTACGCCTGACGATTTATTTGATTATTTTGCTTCCTTAACCCATAATCCGGAGGATCATGTCGCTACGATCTATAGATTACGAGAAACAAAAGAATCTCAAGAAACACTTTGGTATTTTAAAACAGGCCGAATCTACTCCTGCAAAGGATTTCTTGTTCCCTTAACTGAAAACGGCAAGGAATTTGCAGAATTATGGACCTTACGTGATGTGACGCAAATTGAAAATGAGAGAAAGATTTACAGCAGTATTTTTGAAGCGATGGATCCGGCGGTGTTGTTGATTCCCGGAGCACCTATTTCCAATAAGGGGTATGAAGAGCTTCTACCCGGTTGGAAGGATGTTTATCCGATCGGCGGCACGGATTTTGATGATGCAAAAATTTTCTGGGATCAATATGTCTATAATAGTGAGTCTATCCTTGAGCCGATTCAACGCTTGCGCGTAACACATAAGCGTCAAGAAGCAGCTTGGCATTTCCGTGACGGCAGACGTTTTACACATGTCGGTTTGAGCATTGATATGGGGAACGATACTTTTGCGGAATTGTGGTATTTGCGTGATATCACTGAGCTCGAGAGTACGAAGCAACTCTTTGATGAAATCTTTGCGCTCATGGATCCTGCAGTCGCGATTCTTACGGATGGGAAGGTATTCGCAAACGCTGCATATTCGGAAGTTTTCCATGATTGGGAGAACATCTACAACGGTTCTCTTGTAGATCCAACCAAGACTTTTGACATTCTAAAAGTGTATTGGGATTCGATGATCACAAATACGGATGAACATATTGAAGTCGTCAAGCAGTTACGCGAGACGCATGAAACCGTGCAATCCATTTGGCATTTCCGCGATGGAAGAGAGTGTATGCACAAGGGTTATTGGATTTCGATGGGGGATGTCAAAGGCGAACTATGGGTTATGACGGACGTAACCATGCTATATGATGCGATGCGGCGCGCAAATGAAGCGAGTCTGGCCAAATCGATGTTCCTATCCTCCATGTCTCACGAGATTCGCACACCAATGAATGCCATTATCGGGATGACCTCTTTGGCTAGGCGCTCTCATGACCTGACTCGAATTCAACGATACTTAGAAAAAACTGAGGAGGCGGGGCATCGTCTGATGACGTTAATCAACGATATTCTCGACATGAGTAAAATTGAAAGTGGGAAACTCCAGATTGTCGAAAGCGAATTCGATTATGTGAAAATGTGCGAGAATGCAGTCAATGTGTTGGTAGACAAAGCGTTAGAAAAACGCATTGATCTAAAGACGATCTATCACGGCAAATTCAGTCATCTGGTTTGGACGGATGAACTTCGTGTTTCACAGGTCATCGTGAACCTATTGTCTAACGCAGTCAAATTCACCCCTGAAGGTGGCAGCGTCTTGTTGACGACGGAGGTGATCGAGAATCGACTTCTTCGCGTTTCCTGTCAGGATACAGGGATAGGTATACGCCCCGAAGCGATGCCCAAACTCTTTCATTCATTCGAACAGGCAAATAAAACTATTACCAGGGAGTTTGGCGGGACCGGCTTAGGTCTGGCGCTTTGCAAACAAATCGTTGAGCTGATGGGTGGTTCCATATGGGTGGAGAGTGAAGAAGGAAAAGGTTCCATCTTTACATTTGAGGTTCCCTTTGAATGGCGCGGATCACTTCGTGCGGCTATCAGTCTGGGGGATGTGCTCACGAACGTGAAAATTTTAGTCGTGGATGATGAACCCGACATTCTAGAATATTTTTCGGATTTATTAAAGAGCTACTATATAAAGGCGGACACCGCTGAAAGCGGAATGAAAGCACTGGAACTGGCGCGTCAAGCAAAAGAGTCGGATGAGCCGTACAGAATCGCGTTCATCGATTGGAAAATGCCGATGCTTTCCGGAGCGGAGACTGCAAAACAACTTAGGCAGATTATACCTGATTGTAAGATTATCATTATATCGGCATACTGTTGGAATGAAATCAAAGAAAGTTTTGATGGTGATGGGCAGCTGTATGCGGTGGACTTTATGCCCAAACCGATCCCGCCTTCGGATATTTACAACCGAATCATAAACCTGTTGGATATTCAGGTATCGAATGAACATGTGGTTGATCTGTCAGGGAAGCAGATCCTTCTTGTCGAAGATGTGGAGTTAAATCGCTTGTTGGTAGTTGATCTTTTGGAAGACTCAGGCTGTATCATTGAGGAAGCGGAGAACGGACAAATTGCCGTCGATATGGTGCGCGCGAAACACTATGATTTGATATTGATGGATATGCAGATGCCGGTGATGGATGGCTTGACGGCAACCAGAATCATTCGAACCTTTGATGAGACGACTCCTATCGTCGCGATGACAGCCAATGCTTTTCGGGAAGACGCGCAGGCTTGTTTGGATGCAGGGATGAGCGCTCATATTTCCAAACCGCTCGATAATGATGTGTTTATGAGGACGTTAAAAGAGTACTTGCAGTGATCCTATAACGACGGCTCCTGAAATGTTTTGGTTGCGAGGTCTCATCTCCACAGAACGCACACATCTGAAAGAGCTGCCGCCTCATTCGCTTCCTGTGTATCTGAACCGTAAGGTACGGGAGCATCTGCACAATTTTAACTGCGCGGGATATGACCCATGAAACCCTATAACGACTGCTTGCACATTTCGCTATATCGTGGTAGTATCAAACATTATTTGGGTGTTTTTGATCTGGTTCATTATATGGAGGATATAGGTGATGCAGTTTTTGACGGCACCAATTAAAAAAAATGTTTTAGAAATCGATGAACTAGTAAGCGGAGCGTACATCGGACAAGCTGTGCAAGTTAACGGGACGGTGCATACCATACGGGATATGGGGACGATTACCTTTATCGTGCTTCGAAAACGGAGCGGGCTTTTGCAGTGTGTGATTGATGAAAGTACGCCGGGAGTTGTCATAGAAGAGGGGTTTCGGGAGGCATCCTGCGTTGAGGTGACGGGGCAACTCATAACGAATGAAAAAGCGCCGGGGGGGATTGAAATACGCTTAGCTTCTTATCGTATCTTGTCCGTACCTACAGAGCCGTTGCCCATCCCCATTGCGAAGTGGAAGATGAGCGCCGCGCTAGAAACAAAATTAAATCTACGTCCGATCTCGCTGCGCAATCTGCGTGAACGCGCTAAATTCAAAATACAAGAAGCGGTTGGCAGAGGTTTTCGGGATTTTCTGATTTCACAGGACTTCACAGAAATTCATACCCCCAAGATCGGCAGCAAAGGAGCCGAGGGTGGCGCGAATATGTTCAAGCTCGATTACTTTCATAAACCGGCGATCCTTGCCCAGAGCCCGCAGTTTTATAAGCAGATGATGGTGGGGGTATTTGACCGGGTCTACGAGGTTGCTCCGGTATTTCGTGCGGAGAAGCACAATACAAAACGACATTTAAATGAATACACATCTTTAGATTTTGAGATGGGCTTTATCGATAGTTTTGTCGATGTGATGGCGATGGAAACCGGTGCGTTGCAAGCGATTCTGCGACTTCTTGCGCAATCCTATGCGAAGGAAATTAATATACTGGGCATCACCCTTCCTTCTGCGGATCAGATTCCTTGTGTACGCTTTGACGAAGCGAAACAGCAGGTATCTAAGAAATATGATCGTCCCATTCGAAATCCTTATGACCTGGAGCCGGAAGAAGAGGTTTTGATCAGTCAATATTATAAAGAAGAATATGATGCGGATTTTGTCTTTGTCACGCATTACCCGAGTAAGAAGCGCCCGGTCTATGCGATGGATGATCCTGGTGATCCGACCTTTACACTAAGCTTTGACTGTCTGTTTCGTGGGATGGAAATCACAACCGGCGGACAGCGCATCCATGATTATCAGATGCTGGTGGATAAGATTGAAGCGCGCGGTATGACGACAGAAGGTTTGGAGCATTATCTGATGGCGTTTAAGCATGGCATGCCGCCGCACGGCGGTTTGGGTTTGGGCTTGGAGCGTCTGACGATGAAACTAATCGGCGAGGATAATGTGCGGGAAGCCACGCTTTTCCCGCGTGATTTGAGTCGCTTAGAGCCGTAAGTGAAACATGATTGCAAAATGTTTCAGCAAATCGTTGATAATTATAATAATGTGACGATTTATGG
>JAISHZ010000387.1 GCA_031262285.1 Lachnospiraceae bacterium
CCAAGGAAGAATACAAATAAACCTGCAATGGTAGTGGAACTAAAATGGGACAAATCCGCAGAAAGTGCCATCAAACAGATTAAAGAAAAGGAGTATAGTAAGGTATTCGAGAATTATACAGGAGAAATACTACTGGTGGGCATTAATTACGATAAAGTAAGCAAGAAACATACTTGTTTGATTGAGAATATACACGGACATTAAGCAAAGTTTGCCGATCGGCATTTGCGTAGCGGTAAAATATCCGCAAGATATGATAATCGGCATCCATGACATACCTACCCGCAAGTAGTATGAGCATTACAACCTAATCAACAATAAGTTAGATGATTAGGTTGTAAAAGGTAACAAGTTGAGCCTTGTCACGGAACAATCGCCCTTCTTCATCGTAATTTTCGTAGTATTGCTTGATCTGCTCTTTCATTTACACAACCCCGCTCTCTAAAATGCAAAACGTCGTATTCTCACAGTCAATCTCCGCCAACGCACCGTAAGGAATAACGCCGCGCGGGTCGCAGTGCCCGATACTCACATTGTATAGCACGGGCACATACTCGCGCAGCTTCTTTCACTGCTCATAAGCGCCACCTGCATTCCTCGAGTCCTGCAGTGCCATCTAAGATGGATACCTTGGTGACTATATCGCCGTGGCGCAATCTTTGAGGCTTAATTAGGTTCATAATTCTTTCGCTACGATCTTTTTAAGCTTGTGTATGCAGTGTTTTTTGTCTGGAAGTTGGTCGGCTTCGACGTATCTCTAAATAATGTTACCCTGCTGCTTCCTTGTACCAAAATACAAATGAAGAGTAGTTACTCAACCACAAAAAACCCAACGTCCTAATACGAACAGGCTTGACAAACCGCTCTCGAAGGAAATGCACACTTTTTTGATCACATCACATAAAAACTACGAACTCTAATAGATCTCCCTATTTTTTTCATCCTTGATCCCTGACTTGCGGTAAAAGTAAGCATTTACTTGGTCACACCATTCTTTCGCGTTCTTTCTTTGCCGTAGCAAGCGTTCTTTGACGTTTTCATAGGATCGAGTCGGTATCCGGTCTTTTATGCTTTCCCAAGTTTCCAGCATTTTTTCAACTGCTTCCGCTCCTTCAAAATGCGTATCATAAATATGCTGAATCACAGTCTTCCCGCTCTTGAGTGGATACGTATAAGGAACATGATGGAAAAACAGAAGCAATTCTTCCGGGCAATCTTCTTTGGAATTGTACATGGATGCAAGCGGCTCGTGGTATTGTCTTGCATAAGCGGTTCCGCTGTCACTTCGATCGACTCCCAAACCTTTCCAATCGGCACGGTGATAAGTTCCCCATCTGGAATATTCATACCCATCTACTTCGGGTCCATAATGCGTTCCAGGAACTACCATCCAACCAATCCCCAAAGGTGAGGTATACTTTTCATAAATTTCTCGGGATGGTAATAGAATCGATAAGATGGACTCGCGTACTTTCTGTTCTTGTGAGTAAGTAAGGCGTATCCATTCATCGGCAATCTCTTCTGCGGTAAGTGTAGGTTGAAATGCTAGGCGACCAAATCCATAGAGGTTTGCTGCTGCCAGATCATTCCCCGTCCAGTTTGTATCTCTCCCGGTATTGGTTACAGCCGCTATTCCGCTGTGGGTAGAGGCAAATGTCTGTCCGGATATAATATCTGCTACTGTGTCTTTTTCTTTTTTACAACAGGTATGGAAATCAAGCACTTCTTTGAACATAGGAATCAAATAACATACATCAATTTGTTGCCCTGTGTATTCTTGTGCAATCTGAACTTCCAGAATCTGATTCGTTTTGGATAGTCCACCCAAGAGAGGAGAGATCGGTTCCCGAATCTGGAAATCCATTGGTCCATTCTTGATTTGTAAGATCACATTATCCGCAAATGTACCATCCAGACCAATAAAATGATCGTAACCCGCTCTGGCTCTATCCGTTTTGCGATCGCGCCAGTCCTGTGTGCAATTATAAACAAAGCAGCGCCAAATGATCAATCCACCGTATGGAGCGATCATTTCACCCAACATATTCGCGCCGTCCGCGTGTGTTCTCCCATAAGTAAAGGGTCCCGGACGACCTTCCGAATCTGCTTTTACCAAAAAACCACCCAAATGCGGAATCGCTGTGTATACTTCTTCCATTTTGCGTTTCCACCAAGCGCGCACTGCCGGATCAAGCGGATCGCATCCGATCCCATCAAGTTCCTCGCATGCAGCGAAATTCAAGCTTAGATAAAGAGAAATCCCATATCCTTCAAATATCTGCGCCAACTTCGCAACTTTATCTAAAAATCGCGGTGTAATCAAATAAGTCGCTTCTTCCTTTACATTGACATTGTTGATCACAACACCGTTTATCCCTACACTGGATACGATTCTCGCGTAATCAACGATTCTCTCATTCAACACGATATCGCGACCTTCATAAAAGAAAGAATTACCCGAATATCCCCTCTCAATGGAGCCGTCCATATTGTCCCAATGATTCAACATCCGCAAAGGATTCGCAGGAGTCACCTCCACATGGATTCCTGTGAACTCTTTCTCAAAACCGATCTCTCTTAATATGTGAAAAACACCATACAAAATACCGCTTTCATCCGACGAACTCAAAGTGATCTGACCATTCTCTTCTTGAATACGATATGCTCCCTTAGCGACAGATTCTTCATCAGACGCTTTGGTGATACAAAGATTCGCTTGTTCTTTTGCTGTCAGCTGCGGACAAAAACCCAACATTCCTTCTATCCCGCGTTTCAGCTCAAGAAGCGCATTTTGAATCATCGGATGATCTTCCGCAAAACCATACAAGAATATATTTTGAAAATAACGTATATTTTGTTTACTTTCCTGTCGCCGATATGTAAGCCATAAGTCTGTCCATTCTTTCATAGCAAAACCTCTTTTTCCGCTTGATAATTTGTTATTCATGTGTTCTAGATCTACGTTCGTAGCGAATCGATGCACAGAACCGAACAGAGCCGTGAGGCATTTTGGGTGTTATATGCTGCACAGAGAGTCTAACACCCAAAACACCCCACGGCTCTGTTCGGTTCGTCCGGGACACACTGACCTTGAAACATAGATCGGTGAAATCATTACATCTGAATCGTTACGTTTTGTACTTTTTTGCCGGTCAGTTTCTCACTGCGCGAATCAGGACACTGCCCTCCAAAGTACACCTTTGCGCTCCCTACAGGATATGTCAATATCCCTTCTTCGTTGAAAACGCCAAATGCTTCTTTCGGAAGAGAGAAAGAGAGTTTCTTGGATTCCCCGGGTGCCAGTTCCACTTTTACGATCCCCTTGAGTTGGAAATTCGGCACTGATTCGCCATCTACTTGCACATATATCTGCGTGGTTTCCACTCCTGCTACCTCTCCGATGTTTTCTACGACAGCAGATATATTGACTCCATCCTCCGTCAGCACATCGGTCTCACACGTAAGTTCGCGATACGTGAAATCTGCATAGGAGAGTCCATATCCAAACGGATAAAGAGCTTCTTCCTGCATATAACGATAGGTTCTGTTTTTCATACTATAATCTGTAAATTCCGGGTATGGTGTATCCGCGTGATAGAATGTGACAGGTAATTTCCCTTGCGGACTGCGTTCTCCAAACAAAATCTCCGCAACTGCTTGCCCACCTTGCGCTCCCGGATACCAGCATTGCAGGATTGCCGGAATATGCTCATCTGCCCAATCCACTGCCAAAGCACTTCCCGAAAGTAGAAGTAGCACGATAGGTTTCCCTGATTCGTATGCTGCTTCTAAAACCTTCTGCTGTAAGCCGGGTAACAGTAAATTGGGCTTATCGCCGCTGGCAAATTCATTCCCTTCGTCGCCTTCTTCTCCTTCCAGGCTGGCATCTAGACCTAAGCAGACAAATACGACATCACTTTGATCACAAACAGCGCGGACTTCGGCGATTCTATCATTACCGCTACTCAGATTTTGAATACGATCTTTGCACAGATGACAACCTTCGGAATACAAAACACGAACATCCTCACCCAAAGAATCTTGCAAACCTTCTAAGATCGTCACATAGCGAGATGCGGTGCCTTCATAATTCCCAACCAATGCTTTTCGATTGTTTGCATTAGGTCCGATGACACCAACTGTCTTTAACTTGTCTTTCTGCAAAGGAAGCAATTTGTCTTCATTTTTTAACAAAACAACGGATTTCGCAGCTGCTTCTTTATTCAATTCACGCATTGGCTTGCTGTCTACAATAGAATATGGGATATCGTCAAACGGATTCTTAGGCATTGTCTCATCTGTAATCAGAACACCCAATTTCATCCTCGTCGTATAAAGATTAATCAATGCCTCTGTGAGTCTTTCTTCTTTCACCAATCCTTGATCCACTGCTTGACCCAAATATCGGAACAGATTGCCACAGTTGAGGTCGCATCCATTGTTCATAGCCATCGCAACAGATTCTACCGGCGAGTTGGTTACGTTGTGTCCTTCATGGAAATCTTTGATTGCCCAACAGTCACTGACCACATGACCTTCAAAGCCCCAAGTTTCGCGCAACATTTTGTGCAACAAGAACTCACTACCACAGCAAGGTTCTCCATTGGTGCGATTGTAGGCACCCATGATCGCTTCAACACCCGCTTCCTGCACGCAGGCTTTGAAGGCAACCAAATAAGTCTCCATCATATCCTGCAAGGACGCTACCGCATTGAAGCTATGCCGAATATCTTCCGGTCCGCTGTGAACAGCAAAGTGTTTCGCACAAGCGGCAGCTTTTAAATAATGTTCATCGTGACCTTGAATCCCTTCCACGAAACGAACACCCAAACGAGAAGTCAGATACGGATCTTCTCCAAAGGTCTCATGCCCTCTACCCCAACGCGGGTCACGGAAGATATTTACGTTAGGAGACCAAAAAGTCAATCCCTTGTAGATATCCGTATCTGCATATTCCTGCTGCATATTGTATTTTGCACGACCTTCTGTGGAAATCGCATCTGCGACCTCTTCAATAAAATCTTCATCAAAAGTCGCGGCTAACCCGATTGCTTGCGGGAAAACAGTCGCTACTCCCGCACGTGCCACTCCGTGAAGCGCTTCATTCCACCAGTTATAGGCTTTGATATTGAGTCGGGGAATGGCAGGTGCCCAATTGAGCACTTGCTCTACTTTTTCTTCCAATGTCATCTCGGAAATGATCTTCGCAGCCGCTTCGCGATACTGCTGTACTTTTTCTTTGTTCTTCGTCAATTCCATAACACTTCTCCTTCTGCCCGCTCCTTAGAGGCTCTCCTGCGTATAGCCAAAGCCCAATATGGTGAATGCTTTGTCTTCATCGCCGGGAATCATATTGATTTCTATCAAATGCTCTTCTTCTTTGTCCCCAATAAATAGGATCATGGGATGACAATGAACCCATCCAACTACCTTCGGATCCGCTGTTAGCACAAGTTTGCCATCTACTTTTACTTCCGCTTTGCCCGAATCCGCACCTTCGGAATCTTTCATCACCAGAACCAGTGATCGACAAGTGATCTTCATCGTAAATGGTTCACTTCCCGCGGTATGCATCCAGTTATAGGGGAATTCGCCGGTCGTTCCAAAATCAAAATCCATCTCGACCGCTTGGAGTCTCGTATCAGTCTCCGTAAAACTACCGGGTGAAATCACCGCTTTGTCGTATGTGTCTTTTCGATCTAGCAGATGGGTATTCACGAAACGATCTCCGATCACGGGTACTACTTTTCGGATATCCTTTTCCGGTACGTCCGGTGCTTCATAAGCAGCTTTCAACAGATATAACAAGCTGTCAGCCATAATGTCGTGCCCTATATTGCTTGGGTGTAACTTATCATAAAAATATTGATTACGTGTTACGATTCGCTCATCGCTCAATTCATCAAATTGTTTGGCGACTGCGTCTTTCACACTCACCATCGGCAAATCATAAGCTTGTCCGATAGGCGCTAACCGGTCTTGTAGATTCCAATTATCCGCAAATACAGAGAACAATAAGATCACAGCCGGTTGATTGTCAGCTAGTAAAATCGTCTTTACCAGACTCTCATAACATTCTCCCTGTGTCTCATCTTCCGTATCGTTGACTGCAAACTCCACCACTACCAAGTCGGGTTCTATCTCTCCGTTTTTTAAGATGTCTCTTTCATAACGAATCATCCCCAATTCGGAAGGAGTCCCACCGACGCCAACTTTGCGGAAATGCACATGGTCTCGATCCGGTTGCGTCCCTGTCAGATCCTTCATTAGTGCAAAAAATCCTTCATAAGTCCTTCTGGCATAACATCCTTCATGGATAGGAGTCGCTCCTGCGCCCTGCGTAATCGAACCCCCGATGAATGCGATCGTCACGTCTTCTTTCTTTTGTACTTTCTCATACAATCTTTTTAACCGCATAGGATTGCCGGTCTGCATATGAGAAGCAGCGATCAGTTTGCGATATTGCGCGCTTTCTCGGTCAACCGGCTTTTCCAATGAAACATCCGGGAAAAGGAAAGGTTCGCGTAGGTACAATACCACCGTCGCTACTGCAATATCTCCCACTTTCGGAAATTCAAACCGCATTTGGCCCGGCAGATCGTCTTCCTCAGACCATGCATCCTCCGGCAATTCCAAAATATGTTCCACACCGTCTGTAGGAACATCCATTGTGAATGTGCTCCCACCTCCATACTTGACTGTCTTCCCATACATTTGCAGTACAAATCGCACGGACGACACCTCCGTCTTTGGTGTCAACGTCACGCCGATTCCTCGACACAAAGTGCCAAATCCTTCTGCGCTCGTCAAAAGAGAAAGGATCTTGGGATCCTGAATGTTGCCGACGAATTCTGCAAAGCCGGGTAGTCTGCCTCCGTCAAGGAAGATCATATGTGTGCCGCCTGTTGGTGCAGGTGCACCTACTACCTCTTTCCCACGCATAATCGGAAATCTTTGCAACCCGTAAATCCGATATTTTCCACTAAGTGCCAACAACGCAAAAAGAGCAAGGCAATTGTCATAATATCTTCTAACGCCACTGCGCATGGGTTGCTCCCAAAAACGATTCAACCACGCTAGCGATTCCGGTGTTTGTTCCTTAAGAGCCAACGCTCCTTGAGCGGTCGCAGCGACAAGACCATATGGATGAAGCACATCTTGATCGACCGGCGTTCCGTCTTTTTCAAATATGGAAAAAGTATCGCCCTTGGTATGATCAGATAAAAATGCAATCAAACGCTGCGGTGCCAATGCGAGTTCATCGTCCGCGCCAAACCATTCTTGATCCAACCCGATATTGGCAGCAGTACGATAAGCATCACTATAAAACCAATCATGCCGATCTGCTCCCGGTCTCGGAGAAACAAATGGAGTCCCATCAAAATGAGTATATTCCGCGTTCATCCCCGTTTGAGGATCACAAGCCGACTTCAAAAAGTCTCTGGATACTTTCGCAGCTTCTTTCCAAAACGCACGATCTTCCTCATATGCCCACAACGCGAAGAGCTCATAAAAGTGCGGCAAATGATAGGACGGATCGGTAAATGGTGCACCCGGAACGAACAGAATCTGTTTGTTCTCACGATTCCACATAGCGTGTCCTGCTCTATTATTTTCACCTTTGTGCAGACAAGCGCGTAAGATATCCTTCGCTTCCTTTGAATACGCATAGATTCCTTCGCCATCTCCCCATCGATGGGAGGCAAAAAACAATGCCATCGCAAAGAATTCTTCTCCGTCGGGAGCCGGACCGTTGGAATTGCGACTACCATCTAAGCCACATGACCAAGCAAAATAACCTTCATTCTCCCCACTATCCATCCACATATAGGTTTTCGTCCATTTCCATAAACGATCGAAATCCTCTTTTTTATCCAATTGAACGCATATCATCATCCCATAAGACATTCCTTCTGTTCGGACATCGATATTGCCCGTGTCTTGAATATACGCCATGTCGTTACCGACTCTTTCAAAGACACGATTGTCGGATTCAAAAAAATCCTCCACCGCAACTTGCAATTTCGCCTCAATTTCCTCTTGGCTCTTGCCTATTTCTGCAAACAAATTGCGATACCGTCCGGATATTCCAGCACTCATACTGTCTCCTTTCTAAGAAATACCTCTATTGTGCATAAAGTAAACCACCTTTATTTTATCGGGAAATTGCCAAAAAGACTTATCAAAAACTGCCATTCGTCATACATTTATTGTTACTCTCCGTGTGTCAAAATCACTATTTTTAAGTTTCACTTACATATCACGCACAGCAAACTCCAAATGAAAAAGGACTACAACACAGTCCCCGCGTGTTGTAGCCCTTTTCCGATAACAAATAGATCAAAATTTAGTGTACGATTTAGTCAGTTGCAACCAAAGATGTACCGTATTTTGCTTCCCATTTCGCGGTACGCTCGTCAATGATCGCTTGCATACCTGTGCTGAGGTAATCAGCATAGCCTTCATCCCAAACAGTGTCAAATTGAGCCGGTTCGCAGGTAATCGCTTTTGCGAGAAGACCATCTCTCTTCTCCTTTAACGGAGTAGCCATTCCTTCTTCAGAAGCAATCGGACCAAAGTGGAATACAGGAGTTACAACACCTTCATTGAAGCTAACTTCCATACTTCTTGCTACATAGCTGGGATCTACATCCGAGTAAGCCAATGCGCGAGAAGCATAAGTTGCAGCCGGATCATCGTCAAAGAGCAGACCGTTGATCGTAATCGTGTAGTCGATGTTCATACTGGAGTTCATGATGGTTTCATCTGTTGCGTTGAGTAATGCAACTGCGCCGCCATCTCTTACTTCATGATGAACGCCTTCATCGCCGATTTGCAGATAACGACGGTTTTCATATTTGGAAATCCAGTCTAAATACAGTAAAGATGCGACAGGTTCGTCGTTGGTGCTGGGGAAGAATACCTTACGATCGATCGTCCCTGCTAAAAACTTCTTGGGAATACCCGCATCGTTTAAGAACGGTTCGATTGCGATATAATTCGCATCTGCACCTGCAACTTGTTGCAGATTATAGGTAACACCTGCTTGACCATCACGATAAGGTACATCAAATTTTTGTTCCCAAGCGCCGACATAACCATTCTTGATCATGGTATCTTCTGTCGTATCTCCCTCTCCATAGAGAGCGAAATCTTTCCAGATAAGTCCTTCATTGTACCATTTGTTCAGAACACGTACGCCTTCTTTGATCTGAGGGAAAGAGAAATGTCTGTCATCAAAGCCATAAACAAAAAGATCTTTTTCGGATATATCGTTCGGGATATAGGAAGCAAGTAAGTTATATGCTCTCCAACCAACGTCAAAACTCATAGCGAAAGGAACCATTTTGTCAGCGTCAGCGCCAAGCAATGTTTCTGCGTTGTCACGGAACGCGATCAAGCAATCTTCAAACTCTTGTAAATTGGTAGGCTCAGAAAGTCCTAAGGTTTTGAGCCAGTCTTCACGAATGTAGGTATTGAGGTTGGCGTTGTTTGCCAAGAAAGCCTCGACTGCCCACAATTCACCGGTTTCCGGATCTTGATCGTAATAAATATTGATGTCTGTTAACAAACCAAAAAGATTCGATACCGCTGCTTTATAATCTGTTAATAAAGGAGCGAGATCGATAACGCCACCCATGCCAGCATACTGCTGAATGGAAGGATAGTTATAAGTTACACAGACATCGGGAGCGGTTTCTGATGCCAATAAGTTATTGATATCATCTGCCTCTGTCCATCTGGGAACCGGTTGGAAGGTAACGTTCACATTGTGATCATTAAGCATTCCTTCTTTAATAAAGGTCGTCCAGTAGTTATCTTCCGGTGCAGTCTTGCCATTGTCAAGACCTCTGTCAAATATTTCGACACTAATGTCACGCGTTTCGATAAAGCGGAAATTACCGTCTACATACTCTAGTCCTGCTGCTTCCATGACTGCAGCATCCATGCCACCTGTCTCCGGTGCAGCATCTGTACCATCTGCAGAGGGAGTGGCGGGTTCACTCGACGAGCTTTGGGGCGTTTTGCTCGAAGAGGATTCATTTCCGCCATTGTCAGCACAAGCGACAAAGGTAGAAATGGATAGTACTGCCGCAAGAAGGGCAGCTACTATACGAGAATACTTTTTCATTCTTTAACCTCCTTAAAATAATGTGAAATGTGTGGGGACTACGATCTATATCACTATTCTTTGACGGCACCTAGGGTAACGCCTGTAATAAAGTACCGTTGCAAGAAAGGATATACAATGAGGATAGGAACGGTGGCGAACATAACGGTCGCGGCTCGAACAGTTTCTCCGACGCCGGGCGTCGAAAACCCATCTTGTTGCGCAACTTCTATGCTGTTCACGGAATTCAAGAGATTGTAAAGCAACAATTGTATAGGGTAAAGATCTCGATTCTTGACAAACATCAGCGCATCCGAGAAACCATTCCAACGCCCAACCGCATAGAACAAAGCCAGTGTCGCGATGACGGGTGTAGAAAGGGGAAGGTAAATCCGGAGTAAGACGGTCAAAGGACCGGCTCCGTCTATTTCCGCTGATTCTCGTAAGCTCTGCGGGATCCCAAAGAAAAAGCTACGCATGAGGATTACATTAAAAACGGATAAGCAGTATGGTACTACCAGTACAGATGCGGTGTCTATCATATGAAGATCTTTTAATAACAGATAGGTCGGGATCGTGCCGGCGCCGAAATACATTGTGATAATGATAACCACGTTGATAACGCCTCGACCTTTCAAATTGTCATAAGTCAATGGGAACGCGCACAAAGTCGTCATGATCAAAGAAACAACCGTGCAAATCACTGTCAAAAATGCTGTCCAAAGTAAAGAACGGATATATCTTGGATCGGTTAAAATCGATTCATACGCTTCGAGATTGAAATCCACAGGTAGGAAAATGACCTTTCCTCTGGTAAGCGCTTCGGCAGAAGAAAGAGATCGCGCCAGTAAGTTTACCATCGGCAATATACAAACCAGAATAATCAACACGCATATCAATAAGACAATCCAGTCGCCAATCTTCATCCTCGTGGCTTTCACCATTCCGGGCTTCCCTTTTCGAATAATTGTTTGATTCGCCATTTTGTTCATCCTCCCTAAAAGATACCGCGTTCGCCGAGCTTATTCGCGACTTTGTTTGATCCTAAAACAAAGAGCAGTCCGACCACTGACTGGAACAACCCTACAGTAGTGGCAAGAGCATATTGATTGCTTCTAAGACCCCAATTGTACACGAAAACGGAAAGGACATTGGATGATTCTGTTACTAATGAGTTGGTCAAGGTAAACGGTCTGTCAAAATCACTGCCGATGATTCGTCCAAGCGCCATGATCAATAAAATGACAATAGTCGGCTTTAATCCGGGGAGTGTGATGTGCCAAATCTTTCGTATACGACTCGCTCCATCTACGGAAGCGGCTTCATACAATTCGGGATTGATTCCGGTAATGGCTGCAAGGTAGATAATGGTATTCCATCCAACGCTCTGCCAGATTCCCAAAAAGATATAGGTCATGACCCAGTTCCCGGGTCTGTCAAGGAAGTGGATCGGATCAAGGCCAATTTTGCCAAGCAAGACGTTCACCACACCCTGTGTGGGTGGATTCGGTGCAAACAACTGTAGCGCCATCCCGGAGATAATAACCCAGGATAAAAAGTGCGGCATATAGGCAACTGTCTGTGTGACTCTTTTGAACTTTTTGAATCGCACCTCATTCAAGATCAACGCCAAGATAATCGGAGCCGGGAATCCAAGTAATAAATCTAATAAGTTAAGGACAATGGTATTGCGTAAGGCTTGTATAAATTCGCGATTCTGAAATACTTTGATAAACCATTCAAATCCGCCGTTCTTCGCCCAATCAACTTCCTTCCACAAATCTTGCAGAAAATTGTTCTCTTTAAATGCCATAGCGATCTTGGTCATCGGTACGTATTTAAAGATAATAAAATATACAAGCGGCGGAAGTAACATGGCATACAATATCCAATATCTTTTGAAATATACCCAGGCCTTCTGCCTATTATGTAGACGCATTGCATTCTTATCTTGCGCATTCGCGTCTACGGTGTTCATAAGGTTTTTTTGTTTCGTCATTGCGTACAATCCTCCCTAAGTGACCAGATCGTTGCTTTCCATTAATATGGTTCCTGCTATGGAATGTTATTACTTGGTAGAACGTGAGAAAAGACGAGCCAATAAACCAAGAACCACTCTCCAAATAACTGTCGCCACCAACATAGATCCGTAAAAAGCGTACGGAACATATGCACCAAGCAATTGGTGTGTAGCGAAATAATAAACGACAAGCGCAATGATTCCAAATATCCCGGCGACAAAAAGTATCGTGGCGATGATGGTTACCACAAGATTATTTTCTGCCTTTGGGAGTACTGATATCTTTTTCATGCTTTCCTCCTAAATGTTACAATGAACACACATAAGCAAGTTCATTGTAACGTACATTGTATTGACTCACTTCTCACAAATTGCTGTGTGCGTTGTCTAAATTGCTATTCAATGTCAAAGAGAACGCCTTTTTTTTGACATATTGTTATTTAAAACATTGTGTGCTATAATTTTTTCAGCATTTTATGTTAAAACAAAATCAATCTTTCGACGATATTCGGGTGATTTGACTATAGAATTTACAAACATAGCGCAAAAATTGCTTTAGGGATATATTACTACTCCTTGGGTATCTTGCGCGATTGGAATACTACAGAATGTACAATTTCGCTAAGAGCATAGATCAGCAGATGCGTAATATAATAATCGATCATAACTTGAACTGTATCCATGAGCGCCGTAGATTAGAATCAAAACAATAATTTATACATCATATAGAGAGGAGCATATTAATGGATACTTTTATTACTGCTACATTAGATAATGAATTGTTATCTTCTTATATGCGTCAGCAAATGGATGAGCAATTCCGTAGAATCGTAGATGGCGATTACGAATTGGTCGATTATTCACCGGGCTCCTCCATTCGATTATGGATTAATGATGAGGCTTCTGATTATAATTTGCATTGGCATACAGCTGTCGAGATGATCATGGTCTTAGAAAATGATTATCGTGTGATTATGAATAAAGAAGAATATCATCTTGAACCCGGCGATATCATGGTGATTCCGGCCGGGGAACTTCATCATCTCATTGCTCCGCCAACCGGGATTCGCTTGATTTATTTATTTGATTTTACACCGCTTTCAAAGATTAAAGGTTTCTCATACCTCAATACATATCTGTCACATCCTATTTTGATTTCCGCAAAAGCTCCTATCGCACTATATCAAACATTGGCACAACTCATTTTGCAAATGTGCAAAGATTACTATAGTGGGGATACTATGCGTGAATTGTTGGTTTATTCACGCGTACTTGAGTTTTTTGCGCATTATGGGAAATACCAGATGACAGAGAAGGGAAACGAGTCTCCCCTCGGCGAAAGTCCTTTAAAGCACAAGGAGTTGTTAGAAAAGCTGAATAAAGCATTTGAATACTTGGACAGTCATTTCACAGAAAATCTAACACTTGAAAAAGTTGCATCGACCGCCGGTTTTTCCAAATTTCATTTTTCCAGAATGTTTAAACAATGCTCAGGACACAATTTCTATGATTATTTGTGTTATCGTCGGATCAAATCCGCCGAAAGTCTCTTGCTCAATCCTTCCTTATCCATTACAGAAATCGCTTTGCAATCCGGATTTAGTAGTTTATCCACATTTAATCGGACATTTAAACGAACAAAAAATTGTACCCCTTCTGAATATCGCAATCTGTATAGCAATGCATTTACCATCCATTGAAAATACGAAATAGGTATAAAAGTAACAGAAAGGTGACTTCAATGAACCAATTATGGAATGATCAATGGACTTTTCTAAACACAGATTTGAAGTTACTATTCAGGGGTCAACCGATTAGCAA
>JAISHZ010000043.1 GCA_031262285.1 Lachnospiraceae bacterium
GATTTTTCACATACAGAAGCAGCAAATGCCGTCACCAAGCCGGTAAGACCAATCAAGATCATTTTGGAACGAAAACCGCAAAATATGATTCGAATTTTGCATAACGCCTCAAAGCAAGCGCGAATCGGTCTTTATATTATGACGCAAAACCGGCTTTTTTTTGGTTTTATCGTGTCTTTCACAGATGGGACGACTTATTTTTGTCCGATAACGTTACCGGAACCGGAAATGGAGCAGCTTACATTACCCGGCATATCGCAAGAGGTTCGTGAGAAAGGTCAAAAAGGTGCAACTCTTTCCGGAAGCGAAATAGAGGAAGTGCTAAGAGCGATTTATGAACTTTCCACTACACAGGTTCAGATCATTACCTTTGATTGTAAAGAACAATATTTATTTTTACAAAAAGAAAATACAACCAATTATTTTGATGTAATCATCGCATCCTATCTGCGCAATCCCATCCAGACAAACTATACACCACAAATGATCGCAAAAGAGTTTTTTGACGAAAAACTTCCGGATCATGCGCAAGTATTTGGGAAAAAGAGTTTCATACAGATCTTCAAGGATCCTTCGTTGGAAGCAGCGTTTCAAACCTTGTATAGCCAAGCACTCTACTATTCTTTATGCGCGTATCCGATTCTGGATCAAGTACTGCGGGAAGAACAGATGGATCATTTGATGACGGAGATTGAGATGCCGTTATCACTTGTGTTGTATGATATGGAAACAGAAGGGATTCAAGTACGCCAAAAGGAATTGCATACGTATAGTGAAGCGCTTACGCAACGAATCACGGAACTGGAAAAGATGATATATGAAGCAGCCGGGACTTCGTTTTTGATTCAATCGCCGAAACAGCTTGGGGAAATCTTGTTTGACAAATTGGGATTGCCCAGTGGCAAGAAAACAAAGAGCGGCTATTCCACAGATGTAGACGTGCTTGAAAAACTTGCACCCGATTATCAAATTGCCAAAGATGTATTGGAGTATCGCGGTTTGATGAAATTAAAATCGACCTATGCAGAAGGATTGGTAGCTTTTATCGGAGAAGATCAGCGCATTCATACACATTTCACCCAAACGGAGACTCGTACCGGACGATTGAGTTCCAAAGAACCCAATTTACAAAATATCCCCATGCGAACAGAGCTTGGCAGGAAAATCAGAAAAGTATTCGTCCCCAAAGACGGCTATCTGTTCATGGATGCAGATTATTCCCAGATAGAGCTACGCGTTTTGGCGCATATGTCCGGCGATGAACAACTAATTGAAGCTTATCGTAGTATGGCGGATATTCACAAAATAACAGCTTCACAGGTATTCCATACGCCGATGGATCAAGTGACCGATATACAGAGGAGAAATGCGAAAGCAGTCAATTTTGGAATCGTTTATGGTATTAGTTCTTTTGGATTAAGCCAAGATTTGAGTATCAATAGAAAAGAAGCACAGTCTTACATCGAGAAATATTTTGCGACGTATCCGAAAGTCAAAGGATTTTTGGATGCGCAAGTAAAGATGGCGAGAGAGAAGGGGTATGTTGAAACCCTATTCGGAAGGCGACGTCCATTACCGGAGCTTGCTGCCGCCGGTCGTTCTCAACGTTCTTTTGGGGAGCGAATCGCGAAGAATTCTCCGATTCAAGGGACTGCAGCCGATATTATCAAAATCGCTATGATAAAAGTATGGAAAGCACTCAAAGAGAGCGGTTTGGAATCAAAACTGATTCTACAAGTTCATGATGAACTTTTGATTGAAACGAAAAAAGAGGAAGAAGCACAGGTACGAATCATTTTGGAAGAAAATATGAAAGGCGCCGCTGATTTATTGGTGGCGTTGGAAGTCGATTTGCATACAGGAAGCAATTGGTATGAAGCAAAATAGAAGTCTTATTGTCTGACGATGCGGGGAGGAATACGATGTACAGTATAGGGATCACGGGAGGAATCGGCGCGGGGAAAACCATGGCGCTAACTTATGTCAAAGAACATTATCCATGCGAAATCTATATTGCCGATGAAGTGGCGCATAAGGTCATGGAACCCGGGCAGCCTTGTTATGAAAGAATCGTCGAATTAATGGGGAAAGGGATTCTTGCCAAAGACCGCACCATCGACAAAATAGCGATGGCTGCGCGGATTTTCATGGACAAGAATCTACTCAACCGGGTAAACGCGATTGTCCATCCGGCTGTACAGGAGTATTTAACGCAATGTCTGACACAGGGAAAAGCGAAACCGGAGTTGGCTTTTGTCTTTGTGGAAGCGGCGCTTTTAATCGAAGCGGGTTATACCGACAAAATGGACGAGCTTTGGTATATTCATGCGGAAGAATTCGTCAGACGCAAGCGTTTAGAAGCCCAAAGAGGGTATTCGCCGGATCGTATTACCCAAGTCATTCGACAACAGTTAACAGAAGAAGCTTTTCGCAAAGAATGTCATGTTGTTTTGGAAAATAACGGAACACCGGAAGAATTGTACAAACAGATAGACCAGAGATTGGAGGTCATTACGTGGAATTCATGTATCCATTGATATTTGGTCTGGATATCGGAACCAGAAGTATCGTCGGAATCGTGGGGTATCGCAAAGCAGACCGAATCTATGTCGTGGCACAAGAATCCATGGAACACTCCACACGAGCGATGTTGGATGGGCAAATTCATGACATCGGCAAAGTGGCGGAAACCATCGCACAGGTGAAACAGCGACTGGAATCTACATTGGGAAGAGAGTTAAAGGATGTCTGTATCGCTGCTGCGGGGCGTGTGCTTCGAACGATTACGACGTATGCTCAACAGGATTTTGGTTTGGCAAAAGAGGTGACACAGGAGGACATCTATTCCCTCGTAACGCTAGGAGTGGAGAAGGCATACGAGGAATTTACAGCCGGTAATGATTCTGAACTGCGATTTTACTGTGTCGGACATTCGGCGATTCGATATTACATGAATGGCTACCCGATCGGCAATCTGGATGGGCACAAGGCACAGGTCATCGGTGTGGATTTGATCGCTACATTCTTACCGGATGATGTGGTGGACGGATTATACAAAGCAGTGGAAATGGCAGGTTTAAAAGTCGTGAACCTGACACTTGAGCCGATAGCCGCAATGCAGGTGGCGATTCCGGAAAAATACCGGATGTTGAATATGGCATTGGTTGATGTAGGCGCAGGAACAAGTGATATTTCAATCACAAAATCGGGAGCAATTACAGCATATGGCATGATACCGGTGGCAGGCGACAGTCTGACCGACATCATCGTTCAGCACTGTTTGGTGGATTTTGATACAGCGGAATTCATTAAAAGACAAGCGGCGACCAGAAAAGAAGTCGAGTACGTAGATATTATGGGGCTTCCCCAGACGATTCTTTCCACAGATGTCAATGCACTATTGGCAGATGCTATCACGCATATGACCAAATTGGTGGCGGATTGTATCAAGGAGTTAAATGGCGATAAGCCCGTTAGCGCCGTATTTGTGGTAGGAGGGGGCGGTATCGTACCCGGCTATACGGAGAGTCTTGCCAAAGAGTTGGGGATTTCTACCGAGCGTGTAGCGATTCGAGGAGAACAGGTGATGCAAATGATCACCTTTGAACAGGAGAATGTCCGTAAGGACTCTTTAATGGTCACTCCGATCGGTATTTGTCTCAGTTATTATGAACAGGGTAATTACTTTATTTTTGTGATGTTTAACGACATTCGATTAAAAATGTTTGATAATGGCGATTTGTCCATCGCTGACGCTGCTTTACAAGCTCAGTTTCCCAATGATGCACTTTTTCCGAAAAGAGGGCAAGCCCTTACGTTTACTGTGAATGGAAAATCACGTATGGTAAGGGGACATCAAGGCGAAACCGCTATCATAACGCTAAACGGAGAGTCGGCAGATATTCATACGAAAGTGCATAATGGAGATCATATTCGCGTCGTACCATCGACAGCAGGAGCAGCAGCGAAGTCGCTACTGGGGAAACTTCCGGAAATGGCAGAACCCCTTGTGGTCATTGTCAATGGAACCAAGATCCGCTTACCCAAGACTGCAAAAGTGGGAGATACCGTCCGGAATGAATTCTATGAGATTCAAGATGGGGATGAAATCACGGTTTTGCATCAATATACCGTGCAGGAGATTGCTCAATTTATGGACATGACTTTGTCGGAGGGAATGGAGATTCTGGTGAATGATACCCCGGCAAAACCGCATACGAAAGTATCTGAGAATTTTACGATTTCATGGAATGCGTCCATTCGCGAACAAGAATCAAAATGGTCAGAGGAGGCGATGTCTTACCCCATTTCCTATCTTTCGATAGAGAAGAAAGAAGAAGATCAAAGTGTTGTGACTGACGATGAAGCGAATCAAAAGGGGAAGAACGATGATGTGAAGAATGGGGAAACAGACCCAAAAAGCGAATACGATACATTGAGGAATGCAAAAGCAGATCCCAAAAGCGATGATCATGCATCGTCATATGATACCCCAGCGAATGGGAGCCGTCATGTACACGTAATGATCAATGGGCAGCCTTTCACACTAACCGGGAAATCTACGTATGTGTTTGTGGATATATTTGAAGTATATCCTTTTGATCTGCAAAATTCCAAAGGGAAAAACCTGGAAGCACAGCTAAACGGAGAGAGTGCGCGATACCTACAGGAACTCAATGAAGGCGATGTTATTCGCATTTTCTGGAAAAAGTAATGTAAAATAAATGCGCGCTAAAGCGCGCAGATTGGAGTCAAGTGTGAAAGTAAAGATCACTTTCACACCTCTTGATTTAAATGCGCGCTAAGGCGCGCAGATAGGAGTCTAGTGAGAATTTGCAGTATTGCGAGCGGAAGTTCGGGAAATTGTATTTATGTTGGATCAGAGACTACGCATTTACTCGTTGACGTGGGAATCAGCAAAAAGAGAACTGTGGAGGCTCTGAACAAGTTGGAATTGACTGCGAGCAATATTGATGCTGTCTTGGTCACCCATGAACACAGTGATCATATTCAAGGATTGTATACTGTCGCCGCGACACACCACATTCCCATCTATTGCACAGCAGGAACCATACAAGCGATTCAAAGCCGCTTAGTTGGGCAGAAGATAGATCCCGCATTGTTTGTTCCGATTCAAGTGGATGAAAAAGTGATCCTCAAAGACCTGCTCATTCATCCAATGCGCGTTTCACACGATGCCGCAGATCCTGTTGCTTACCGAATCTCTTATGGCAAAAGAAAAGTCGGGATATGTACCGATCTGGGTATCTATGATGACTATACGATAGAGTCCTTGCGTGGGATGGATGTCCTTTTACTGGAAGCCAATCATGACATTGATATGCTCCAAAAAGGATCTTATCCATATCCTTTAAAAAAGCGGATATTGGGAGAAAGAGGACACTTGTCCAACGTTAGTTCCGGTCGTTTGTTGTGCCGACTTTTGCATGACCACCTGTCTACTATCATATTGGGGCATCTGAGTCAAGAAAACAATTTACCTGAACTAGCTTATGAGGCAGTACGATTGGAAATCACGCTTGATGAAACTACATATTCTAGGCGGGATGTGCCCATCCAAGTCGCCAAACGCAGCACCATGTCAGAAGTGATTACTATATAAAAGTACACCTGGCGTACAGACGAGAGCAAAATTGAAAGTGTTAGTATTCACGCGTTTGCCGATCTACGTTTATAGCCAATCGATGCACAGAACCGCACAGAGCCAAGGGGAGTTTTGGGTGTTATACGTTCTGTGGAGATGAGACCAAGTGAAAATGAGCGCTTGCTTGTGCGCGCATTTTCACTGCCATGGGCTCATCGGAACGCTCAGAGAGTCTAACACCCAAAACTCCCCTTGGCTCTGTGTGGTTCGTCCGGGAGACACTGCCTTTGAAATGTAAACAAGCGAACGCGTGAGTAGTAAATTGAAAGAAAGAAAAAGCTTTCAAAATCTTGATTAAGATGTGCGCCTAAGGCGCACAGACGGGAGTTTTATGAAGAAAACGATTATTACTGTTATTGGAAAGGATACTGTGGGTATTATCGCTAAGGTTTGCACTTATTTAGCGGAGAATGGGATTAATATCTTGGATATCTCACAGACGATCGTACAGGAGTATTTTAACATGATGATGATTGTGGATACCTCACAAATCACGAATCAAAACTTCACAAATATGGCGGATGATTTGGAAACTCTTGGCAAAGAGATCGGAGTCATGATCAAATGTCAAAGAGAAGAAATATTCGCACAAATGCATCGAATATAGTAAAGAATAGGAGTCAAATAGTACATGGTAAATATATTTGAAGTTACCGAAACAAACGATATGATTCAAAAAGAAAATTTGGATGTACGTACCATCACCATGGGAATCAGTTTGCTGGATTGCATAGACGCAGATCTGGAACGACTCACTTCCAATATTTATCATAAAATTTGCGAAAGCGCTAAAGAGTTGGTTCGTGTAGGAGATGAAATCGGTCGTGAATTCGGGATACCGATCGTCAATAAACGAATATCCGTTACACCAATCTCCCTCATCGGTGCCTCTGCGTGCAAGACCCCGGCAGATTTTGTGAAAATCGCACAGAGCTTGGATCGAGCCGCTCTTGAAGTGGGAGTCAATTTCATTGGCGGATTTTGCGCACTTGTCAGCAAGTCTATGACACGAGCGGATGAATTGTTGATACGAGCAATACCGGAAGCGCTGGCGACGACACAACGCGTGTGTAGTTCGGTGAATGTAGGTTCCACCAAAACGGGTATCAACATGGACGCAGTGCGGCTACTGGGGAATATCATCGTAGAAACCGCACAATGGACGAAAGAGCAAGATAGTATCGGCTGTGCGAAGTTGGTGGTATTTTGTAATGCGCCGGACGACAATCCGTTTATGGCGGGCGCGTTTCATGGTGTAACAGAAGCGGACAGTATTATCAATGTGGGAGTGAGTGGTCCCGGAGTGGTAAAGACTGCCTTGCAGAAAGTACGAGGCGAAAGCTTCGAAGTATTGTGTGAGACGATTAAAAAGACGGCTTTTAAGGTAACCAGAGTCGGGCAGCTTGTTGCCAAAGAAGCGTCGAAGCGTCTTGGCGTACCGTTCGGGATCGTGGATCTATCGTTGGCTCCGACCCCGGCGATCGGAGACAGCGTGGCGGATATCTTGTGCGAGATCGGACTGGAATACCCGGGAGCGCCCGGAACGACAGCAGCCTTGGCACTCTTAAATGACCAAGTCAAAAAAGGCGGCGTGATGGCTTCTTCGTATGTCGGCGGATTGAGTGGAGCATTTATACCCGTTAGCGAGGATCAAGGGATGATAGACGCTGTAGCGATTGGAGCCTTAACCCTTGAAAAGTTAGAGGCGATGACATGTGTCTGCTCCGTTGGGTTGGATATGATCGCAATACCGGGAGATACCGCACCCGCCTCGATTTCCGGGATAATTGCGGATGAGATGGCGATTGGTATGGTGAATCAAAAGACGACCGCTGTACGTATCATCCCCGTAATAGGCAAAACAGTCGGAGAACAAGCACATTTTGGCGGATTACTCGGATATGCGCCCATTATGCCGATCAATCGCTTTTCTTGTGAAGCCTTTATTGCTCGCAGTGGTAGAATCCCGGCACCAATTCATAGCTTTCGTAATTGATCATATAACACCCATAGCATAATGAAGAATTCCTATGACCAATAAGTTAAGAGGATATAGCATATAAAAAACCCACTTCGCGAGGAAAGGATTCCGGCTCGGATGATTGGAACGTTTCCCATTGTAAAGCAAAAACAATGGAATGGTCGCGAATAAGCCAAATGTCATAAATCCGAGATCACCCCTAAATAGGTAATTCAAACCTTCGCTCATGAAAAGACATATAATAGCAGAAAAGGTAAACCATTTCAGTTGTTCTTTTCGATTTCCATCATTTAAACCAAATGAGAGAATAAACAGAATCCCAAACAAAAACCAGTCACAGAATAAAGACCCCACAAAACAAAGCGCCACGCAGAGCGCTTTGTAACTGCGTGAACGATTGCTTTTGAGTACAGACATTGCAATTAAGCCGAATAAAAGAGTAAAAAGAACATTCAGCGATTCCGCACCGATCCCAAGAGGAAACGCTTCACCTGTCATAAAATAGGAAAAAGGGATTTGCGCAATCAAAGCGAAAACAAACAAACGCGTTTGATACTTCTGTAAATCTCGGGTATGATGAAATCCTTCCGCGATAAAAAAACACATAATCGGAATGGTCATTCTTCCGATAAAATGCATAAACTCCAATATGAATACAGGCGCTTGCAATTTCCAAGCAACATGATCGATGATCATTGCAAGAATCGCGATCCATTTGAGAGAAGTCCCGGATAATTTTTGCATACGTTCCTATTCTGTGCGCCAAAGGCGCACGTTTCAATCAAGGATATTGAAAGCTTTCTTGCTTTCAAATGTGCTCCCGTCTGTGCGCCAAAGGCGCTAGCCTCCTTCAGAAGATCACAGGAGAGGTCATATATTCGTTTAGCATCGATTGTTTCGATTTGGCTGCCAAAACGGACATATAAATATCAGATACGACGATATCGCGCTGAAACATTTCCAAAGCAGAAGCAGAAAGAAGTTTCGATGCATTCGCTGTTTTCGTCAGAAGCGGTATTTCTGATTTTTCCTTAATACGCGCCAAAAGAGGTCTTGCATCCTTACGAAAACCGAGGACTTTGGCATATGGAACCGTGTGCAATTCCGTTGCATATTCATAGTGCTGCCGCTCAATCCCCAACAAGATATGAATCAAACTACGACTAATACGAGTGTATGTCATATCCTTGCTCTTCAGAAGATCACAAAAGCTGTCAAAGCCATTAAACGCATATAGATTGTTCACTATTTTGTCAGACAAAGCAGGAGTCACATCCATATAACGCGAAAACCCCTCTTTCGCCTCATTCAAAAGTTTATAATGAAGCAATAACGAAAAATCATTCCCTTCCATTGGCAAATATACGCCCCAATAATCCTGTAGAATCGAAAAAACACTTGGCGGAAGATTGGTTCGTAACACTTCTTTCTCTTCTTGACCCAAGAGGATATGTCGTATAGCCAGCGCAGAACTAAGTGTGATCCTCGGTCGCGTATCATGATAATGACTACCTTTGCGTGAGATCGTCATAGGCTGGATGGTACTATTGCGTCGCAACAGACATTGAAGGTATTCGATTCCAAGGATCGTATTTGGTGCTGAAAACGCTGATAACATCTCTTGACATTTAGGATACAAATGACAGAGAGCACGACTCCTCGCAAGAGGATACGACATTCCCCTCTTTAGCTCCTGCCGCAGAACTTCTTGATAAGCAAGCGGTTCTTCTATCAAGAGTGAAGCTAGCTGTTTGAGCAAACCAATCTCTCCTGATTCACTCCCAAAACACAGATAATCTACCACTCCAAGTCGATCAAGCAAGGAAACGGATCCATTCGCAAAATATTGCGCGCTGCCGACTGCGTACAAAGACGGCAATTCCAACACAAGATCAGCGCCGCCAACCAAAGCCATCTTGGTTCGTATATATTTATGAGCAATAGCAGGTTCCCCACGCTGTGTAAAATTACCACTCATCACGACGACCGTATAATCAGCCCCCGTACTTTTCTTGGCTTCTTCCAAATGAAATTGGTGACCATTATGAAAAGGATTGTACTCCGCAATAATTCCATTGACAATCATATCTATTTCCTTTATACGCTGAAAAGTCTTCGGATGTTCGACTAGCGGGATGTAACTTGTTAAAAATAACAATCGTAATCTTACTACGCACATTACACTTTCCTGCTTGTCGATAATCAGTTATTTTAGTATAATACAACATACGTAAAGTTGCTAGTCAGATCCTACAAAACACACTTTACCACGATCCCACAACCAATGCTTTGGATACGAAAGGAGCCATACACCATGTCCTATATCGATCGAATCAAAGAACGGGCCAGATTTGACAAAAAGACCATAGTGTTACCGGAGACGACCGACAAACGTACCCTTATCGCTGCGGCGAAAATTATCGAAGAAAAAATAGCGGATATTATCATGATCGGCAATGAAGAAAAGATCATGGATGGTGCGGGATGGCTTGAAGTGGATCTCACCGAAGTCAAAGTAATTGATCCGCAGACGACACCGCTCCTCGACGAATATGTGAATCTCTTATATGAAACAAGAAAATCAAAAGGGATGACATTGGAATTGGCTAGAGAAACCCTACTCAAAGACTCTTTGACATTTGGCATTATGATGGTAAAGGCCGGACACGCAGATGGGATGGTCGCGGGTGCCTGCCATTCGACTGCGGATACCTTACGCCCGGCGCT
>JAISHZ010000173.1 GCA_031262285.1 Lachnospiraceae bacterium
GCGCGACTTTACACGTCGTACCCGTTCCCGCGTTCGCCGTTATACGTTACAACGGCAACTTATCCCGCCCGACCCGCACCGGGCCGCGGGGTGTTTTGGGTGTTCGCTAACCCCCAAAACTCCCCTCGGCCCTATACGGTTCTGTGCATCGATTGGCTATAAACGTAGATCGGCGAACCCGTGAAGTGTAACTACAATTCGTTATCATTCACGCATTCGCCGTTCTACATTCAAAGGCAATGTATCCCGGACGAACCAAACAGAGCATCGATTGGCTTAAACTGAGAGCGATAAACGCGTGAATGGTAACCGTTTTATTTTGCAGCCAGTTCTTCTTTGAATTTTTCTGTAAGAAGCGGAACAATCTTATTCAAATCGCCGACTAATCCGTAGTCTGCTACATCGAAGATTGGCGCTGTTTCATCTTTGTTGATGGCGATGATCACATCTGATTCTTCCATGCCTGCTAAATGTTGAATAGCACCGGAAATACCTACTGCGAAGTACACTGACGGACGGACGGTCTTACCGGTCTGTCCTACTTGGAGTGGTTTCGGTTTCCAACCGGCATCTACCACGGCGCGTGAGCAACTTACCGTACCGCCAACGACTGCTGCTAAGTCTTCTAATAGTTTGAAGTTCTCGGGAGAACCCATGCCACGTCCGCCGGATACGAGAATCTTGGCGTCCATGATATCAACGGTATCTTGAACTGCTTTCACAACATCCATAATCTCGACATAGTTGCGATTGGGGGTGAATCCTGGGTTGAATTCGATAATCTCCGCTTTCGCGCTTGCGTCTTTGGCACGTTTTTGCATTACACCGGGGCGTACTGTCGCCATTTGCGGACGGAATTCCGGGCAAGCAATGGTTGCGATCGTATTGCCACCAAATGCGGGACGAGTCATCAGAAGTTGTTGATGTTTGGTCTCTCTTCCCGGAATCGGTTGTAATGGGAAATCTCCGATGTCTAGTTGTGTACAGTCTGCTGTGAGTCCCGTATGAACGCGGGCACATACGCGAGGTGCTAAGTCGCGTCCGATCGCGGTTGCACCTACCAAGAATACGTCCGGTTTATACGTCGTAATGACGGATGCTAGTGCATGGGTATACGGCTCTGTCCGATACTCATTCAATTCCGGATCGTCAATCACGATCACTTTGTCCGCACCATACGCAGCTAGTTCATCCGCGAGACTTTTTACGTCGCTTCCGACTAAGACTGCGGTCACTTCTGTCTCCAAGTCCGCTGCCAAATCTTTTCCTTTGCCGATCAGCTCTAAGGCGATACTGCTGATTTCATTGTCCACCTGTTGAGCAAATACATATACACCTTTATAATCTTGTATCGAAAACTTTTCGTCCATCTTTGCTCCTATCTGCGCGCTTTTGCGCGTAATTCAATCGAGTGATACGTTACGACTCTCACCTCGCGTGTCTTCTTGCGGATGCGGTATCTCACAGAATGTAACTCCTCAATAACATTGCATACGATAACATCGTGTACGATAACATTGCGTACGATCACTTCGCATACGATAATTTCGTGTACAATCACTTCGCATACGATATCTTCGTGTACGATCACTTCGCATACGATAACTTCGTGTACAATCACATCAGTTATACGATAACGTGTTTCGCTTTGAGTTTGCCAATGAGATACTCTACAGATTCTGCGGGACCTAAGTTCACTTTTTCCCCGACTCCTTTACGAACCTTATCGGAAGCTTTGGCAATCTGCGTCGGAGAACCCTTTAAGCCCAGATTGCTGTCCGCCACATCCACGAGGTCTTGACGGCTATAGACGGTAAGATCTTTTTTGAGTGCGTCGAAGATACCGCCCGGTGTCATGTAACGCGGCTCGTTTAATTCCGCCAACGCTGTAATCAAACAAGGCATCGTCGCCTTGAGTACATGAGAGCGATCATCATATTGACGTTCTACGATCACGCTATCACCTTCGATTTTAATATTCTGTGCATAGGAGATCACCGGAATATTCAGATGCTCTGAGAGCTGCGGTCCTACTTGTGCGGTATCGCCATCGATCGCTTGACGACCGGTAATAATCAAGTCATATTCCAAATTGCGAATCGCGCCCGCTAATGTCTGAGAAGTTGCCCATGTGTCGGCACCTCCGAGCACGCGATCTGTTACCAATACGCCTTTGTCGGCACCCATTGCCATGGCTTCACGAAGAACATCTTCTGCCTTAGGAAGACCCATGGTCACAACTGTCACTTCCGCGCCAAATTCATCTTTTAACCGAAGAGCTGCTTCCAATCCGGCTTTGTCGTCCGGATTCATGATAGAAAGCATTGCTGCTCTGTTGAGCGTTCCGTCGGGATTAAAGGAAACACCACCCTTGGTATCCGGTACTTGCTTAATGCAAACAACGATTTTCATTGTCTTATCACTCCTTTATACTATGCTTTGTTCCCTGTTGAAATAGAGAAGATTCTTTATTTGAGCAGAGCTGCGCCAATTACCATGCGCTGCACTTCACTGGTACCCTCATAAATCTCTGTGATCTTCGCATCACGCATCATGCGTTCCACCGGATAATCTCTGGTGTAACCATATCCGCCATGAAGTTGAACCGCTTTGGTCGTGATTTCCATTGCCACTTCGGACGCATAGAGTTTTGCCTTGGCTGCTTCTACGGAGTAAGTCTTTTGTGTCGCCTTTGCCAGAGCTGCTTTGTATACCAAGAGCTGTGCGGCTTCTACTTTGGTAGACATATCTGCCAATTGGAATTGTGTGTTTTGGAAATCAGCGATCGAACGTCCGAATTGCTTTCTCTCTTTGACATATGCGATGGTCGTCTCCAATGCACCTTCCGCTAGACCAAGAGCCTGTGCTGCAATACCGATTCGTCCGCCGTCCAGTGTATGCATCGCGATCCCAAAACCTTTTCCCTCAACTCCCAAAAGATTTTCTTTGGGGATACGGCAGTCTGTAAAGATTAACTCATACGTAGAAGATCCGCGGATTCCCATTTTCTTTTCTTTGGTACCAAAGGTGAATCCCGGTGTGCCTTTTTCTATGATAAATGCGGAAATGCGTTTTTTGGGTCTGCCTTTTTTGTCCATATCAACACCGGTTACAGCGAAGATGACATAGACATCCGCCTCTTTCCCATTTGTAATGAAGATCTTCGAACCATTCACCACATATTCATCGCCATCTAAAACCGCTTTGGTCTGCTGTCCTTGCGCGTCTGTACCTGCTGCGGGTTCGGTAAGTCCGAAAGCACCCAGTTTTTCGCCTTTTGCAAGGGGTACAAGGAATTTTTGCTTCTGTGCTTCCGTTCCGTAAGTAAGGATCGGGTCACAACACAGTGAAGTATGCGCTGATACGATTACACCGGTCGTTCCGCATACTTTGGATAGTTCCTCTACACACATCGCATAGGTGAGAGGATCTGCTCCCTGTCCGCCGTATTCTTTGGGAACATAGATTCCTAAAAATCCGTATTTTCCCATTTTCTTGGCGGTTTCTGTCGGGAATTCTTCTGTCTCGTCCACTTCTTGTGCGAGAGGTTTTACTTCTTTCTCGGCAAAATCCCGGAAAAGGGTTCTTGCCATTTCATGTTCTTTGCTTAGGGTAAAAATCATGACTTTGTTTCCTCCATTTTCATAGAAAAATCTGTGCGTTACTACGCACGTTGCATACATGGTACGAATGGTACCTTCTTATTTCGCATAATCGTAAAAACCCTTTTGCGTCTTGCGTCCGAGTTTTCCTGCCCGAACCATTTTGCGAAGCAGTGGATGAGGACGATACTTGGAATCTCCTGTTTCGTTTTGAAGTACTTCCATAATCGCCAACACTACGTCCAAGCCTACCAGATCACCGAGCGCGAGGGGACCCATCGGATGAGACGCACCCAGTTTCATCGCTTCGTCAATATCACTTACACTAGCGATCCCTTCTGCGTAAATGCCGATCGCTTCATTAATCATCGGGATTAAGATACGATTTACCACAAAGCCCGGCGCTTCTTTGACTTCTACGGGAGTCTTGCCGATTTCTGTCGCGATCGCTTTGATCTTTTCGACCATTTCTGCGGGGGTATTCTCTCCGGCGATGACTTCAACGAGTTTCATACGGTCTGCAGGATTGAAAAAGTGCATTCCGATCATCGGGCGATCTAATCCCGCACCGATTTCGGTAATGGACAAAGATGATGTGTTTGACGCAAACATACAATCTTTCTTGACGATGGTCTGCAACTCTTGGAAGGTGGATTTCTTAATATTCATATTCTCAGGTGCAACTTCCACGATCAAGTCGCAGTCCGTACAGATGTCTTTGAGACCGCAAGTAATCTTCGCCAAAATTGCATCTGCAGCTGCTTGCTCCAGCTTTCCTTTGCCTACTAAGAATGCCATGTTTTTAGCGATTCTGCCTTTTCCGCCTTCGGCAAATTCCATCTTGATATCGCACAAACACACCTCATACCCATCTGTCATCGCAAACGCTTGTGCAATTCCGGCTCCCATGGTTCCGGCTCCAATAACTCCTACTTTCATTTTTGCTCCAATCTGCGCGCCAACAGCGCGCGAATCTTAACTATTATTTATTCAGAAAAGCTTCTACTTTGCGTTTCTCAAGAAAAGCGCTCATGCCTTCTTTTTGGTCATAAGTCTCAAAGCAATCTCCAAATAACGCTTCTTCCAGTTCGATCGCCTGCTCCATCTTCAGTTCCAGTCCCTCATTGATTGCCTTTTTGCAATTTCTAACGGCAATGGGGGCGTTCTTTGCGATCCCTGCTGCCATCTTTTCTGCAGCGGGAAGCAATTCTTCTTGGGTATAAATGGCATTGATTAAGCCAATGCTAAGAGCCTCCGGCGCTTTGATGTTGCGAGCAGTAAAGATCATTTGTTTCGCCATACCCGGTCCAACCAAACGTGCCAGTCTCTGCGTGCCGCCAAATCCGGGAGTAATCCCCAGACCCACTTCCGGTTGACCAAATACCGCATTGTCAGAAGCGATTCGAATGTCTGCGCTCATCGCGATTTCACATCCGCCTCCCAACGCAAATCCATTGACCGCTGCGATTACAGGAATCGGAAACAGCTCCAACTTGCGGAATACATCATTTCCCTTTTTCCCAAAAGCGGTACCTTGGTCTTTGGTCAGCGACGCCATCTGTGCGATATCTGCGCCTGCTACAAACGACTTCGTCCCTGCGCCGGTCAAGATGAGGCAACGTACTTCCTCTAAATTGACCTCATCCAAAATCTGATCGAGTTCATCCAAAACTTGTTCATTGAGAGCGTTTAATGCTTTTTCTCTCGTGATGGTCAAAACTGCGTAATTGCCTTTTTGTTCGTACTGTACCAGTTCCACGTATCTCTCCTATCTATCCGCTTGTGACGGATGTTTCAAAGAAATCGGCTGATCGATCCGGTTTCCTTGATTGTGGTATGCAAGCATTCGATTTATTGCATCTTCACTGCAGTCGCACATCCCATGCCTCCGCCGATACACAATGTCGCAAGACCGTGCTTCGCTCCTCTTGCTTGCATTTCATGAAGCAATGTGACCAAGATACGGCAACCGGACGCGCCTACGGGATGTCCTAATGCGATCGCTCCGCCATTGGGATTGAGCTGCTTGTCCACATCAATACCAAGATCCTTGCCGACCGCTACCGACTGTGCAGCAAACGCTTCATTGGCCTCGATAATATCAAAATCCTCGATCTTCATACCGGTCTTTTGAAGTACTTTTTGCGTAGCGGCAACCGGACCGATTCCCATGACTTCGGGACGAACGCCTACAAGAGCTCCTGCTATGAATTCTGCCATCGGTGTCACGCCTAATTCCTTGGCCTTTTCTTCACTCATTACCACGATCGCTGCAGCGCCATCGTTGATCCCGGAAGCATTGCCTGCCGTAACAAACCCACCCGGATTGATCGGGCGAAGTTTTGCAAGCGCTTCAATCGTAGATCCATGTCTGGGACCTTCATCCGTATCCACGATGATCGTCTCTTTTTTCTTTTTCACTTCCACAGGTACGATCTCTGCTTTAAATGCACCGTTTTCTTGTGCTGCTTGCGCTTTGTTTTGGCTCTTTAAAGCGAACTCGTCCAATTCTTGTCTGGTGAGTCCCCATTCTGTGCAAATATTATCTGCCGTTTGAATCATATGATAATCATGAAATGCATCCCATAGAGCATCTTTGATCATAGAATCGACTAATGTCGCGTTGCCCATACGATATCCGTAACGTGCCTGAGGAACCAAGTAAGGAGCCAATGACATATTTTCCATGCCGCCTGCTACGACGATATCCGCTTCTCCCGACATAATCATCATCGCGGCTTGATTGACGCAATTGAGACCGGAACCGCATACCACATTGAGAGTCACAGCCGGAACTTCTATTGGCAATCCTGCCTTAACGGATGCCTGACGCGCTACATTCTGCCCCAATCCGGCTTGAATCACGCATCCCATGAGTACTTGGTCAACCGCTTCCGGCGCTACACCGGCTCTGCTCAGCGCTTCTTTGATGACGATAGCTCCAAGCTCCGGCGCAGGGATTGTGGACAGTCCGCCGCCCATGGAACCAATCGCGGTACGGCATGCTCCTGCCAACACTACTTTTCTTGCCATACTTCCTCTCTTTCTGCCGCACAAAAAGCGGCTTCCTCTCGTCCTTTAGGCACGATTGTTATTTTTTTATCATGACACTTTGGCTATTTTAACATAGGGAATTCGCTTTTGCAATGACTTAAAATGTGAAAAACGATTGATTTTGGTTGCTTATATGCGAGCGCCTAAGGGTTATTCGGTATGCAAATTTGCGGGTAGGGTTGCGGCTGTTCGGTCTAATATGCTACAATATGATTAGAAAAAGCGAAAAAACACGCCTGCGCAAGCGCCGGCAGATTGGAGCGACTATGAAGTTTATCATTTCGGGCAGAAACATTGAGGTAAGCGCAAGTCTTAAAGCTGCTGTTGAAGAAAAAATCGGTAAATTAGAAAAATATTTTAACCCGGACACCGAAGCTCATGTTACATTGAGCGTAGAAAAAGATCGTCAAAAGATAGAGGTAACCATCCCGGTGAAGGGGAATATCATCCGTTCAGAGCAAACCAGCAATGATATGTATGTGTCTATTGATTTGGTGGAAGAAATCATCGAACGTCAATTAAAAAAATACAAAACCAAGATTGTGGACAAGCACAAAAACGCAAGTGCTTTTAGCAAACTGTTTCTTGAAAATGAATATATGGATGATGAAGAAGTCAAGATCGTCCGCACGAAACATTTTGACGTAAAGCCTATGTATCCGGAAGACGCCTGTATTCAAATGGAACTGCTTGGACACAATTTTTTTGTTTTCCACAATGCAGAGACAGATCAAGTCAACGTGGTATACAAACGAAAAGGCGACACATATGGGTTGATTGAACCGGAGATGTAACTCTGATTATCGTTAAAGTGAGAATCTTGCCGGCGAACATTCCCGCTTACGTACAAGCGGGTTTCGTTTACCGGCATTTTTGATAGGATCCATGTTTATAGTTTGCTCCCGTCTGCGCGTAGGCGGCGCGCTTACCAATTAAGGAGTTTGAAAGTTCACTTACTTTCAAACTTCAGTATAGAAAGGAACAGCAAATGAGTTTCGATTTTATGAAAAAACTTCCCTCACCGGGGGAAATCAGAGAGTCTTATCCTCTTCCGTTTGACTTGCAAAAACGCAAAGAAGAACGAGATAAGCAGATTCGTGATGTAATTTTGGGAAAAAGTAATAAATTCTTGGTAATTATCGGTCCTTGTTCTGCGGACAACGAAGATTCTGTATGTGAATACGTGAATCGCCTGGCGAAAGTGGCGGAGGAAGTCGCGGATAAGCTAATCTTGATTCCTCGCATTTACACCAACAAACCGCGTACCACCGGATCGGGATACAAAGGGATCGTACACCAACCCGACCCGGGCAAAAAACCGGATCTTTTAGCCGGATTGATCGCGATGCGTAAAATGCACATTCGCGCCATCCGTGAATCCAATCTGACTTGTGCGGATGAGATGTTGTATCCGGAGAACTGGCGTTATGTGTCGGATATCTTGTCTTATGTGGCGATTGGTGCTCGTTCTGTGGAAGATCAGCAACATCGTTTGACGACAAGTGGGTTTGATGTACCAGCCGGTATGAAGAATCCTACCAGTGGCGATTTTTCCGTGATGCTGAACGCAGTCTTCGCTGCTCAGCATCCCCATAGTTTTATTTACCGCAATTGGGAAGTACAAACCAGCGGTAATCCTCTGGCGCATACCGTCCTTCGGGGTGCCACCAACAAATATGGACGCAATATCCCCAATTATCATTATGAGGATCTGAATCGTCTCTTTTCTATGTACGGCGAAATGAATCTGAAGAATCCCGCTTGCGTCATTGATGCCAACCACTCTAATTCTGACAAACAATTTCATCAACAAATTCGGATCACGAAAGAAGTCCTCCATAGTCGGAAACTCAATCCGGATATTCGGTCTTTGGTCAAAGGTGTGATGATTGAGAGTTATCTGGAAGAAGGTTGTCAAAAGATCGGTGGCGGTACGTATGGGATGTCGATCACAGATCCCTGTTTGGGTTGGGAGGATTCAAAGCAGCTGATTTATGATATTGCGGACGCTGTCTAACCGCACGAGCGTGAATCGAACGCTTATTTGCGTTTCAACTATCCTGAATTCCGGTCGAACCGAACAGATTATGTACGGTTTTTTCTATTTCATCATCTAATGATCATAGATCAATAAACGTGTGAATAGTCGCAAAAGCTCGTTCATATATTAAGTATAAAGTCCTGTGTCGTCAGTAAACTCTCATGCTGTGGGATAATCGGTGACAAGAGGAGCGGAATGCGGGTTTTTGATGGTAAATCAAGGTCATGTAAACGTTTAAAACAAGGAATTTTGATGGAACTGATGCTACTTGGAGGGCTTTTGTTCGTTTGGTTCGTCAGGTTGCAGGATACTGCGGCGAATTCTGCTCTGGTGCAATCACCGCTTTTGCCAAAAGAAGGGGATCCGATCAAATGGGTAGATTTTAACGTGACGGTTGAAGCGCTGGAGAGAGCGTATGAATGGGATGTGGATACCTATGATACAGATCACCCTGTAGGTTGGGTGGATCTGTTGGCATATACAGCCGCCAAAACAGGAGGGGAATTTAGCGCATCCGCTTTGAAAACATTGGAGAAAGCGGGTAAAAGTCTTGCTTCCGGAGAAACTACGCTAGCGGAATTAACCAACGATTTGAGTTATTATGGTTATTACCGGGAGGCATATGGAGCAGTTTTGGATGGTTTAGTCGGGGAATTTGAAGAAGAACAGATCGATGAAACCGGGGTAGCTGTCTTTCAAAAACAATACGGCCTAAAGGCATATTTCCCTTTAGCGTCTGGCTTTGATTATAGTCATTACGATGATTTCGGAGCAGGAAGAAGTTATGGATATGCCAGAAAACATCTCGGTCATGATATGGCTGGGCAAATCGGGACACCGATCGTCGCGGTTGAATCCGGTACCGTTGAGGCTCTTGGTTGGAATCAATATGGAGGATGGCGTGTCGGGATTCGTAGTATGGATGGGAAACGATATTATTATTATGCACATATGAGGCAAAATTACCCTTATGCTGAGAATCTCACAGAAGGGAGTATTGTGACTGCCGGCGATGTGATTGGCTACATGGGGCATACCGGCTACAGCAGTACCGAAAACGTGAACAATATTGAAGTCGTACATTTACATTGGGGATTGGAATTGATCTTTGAAGAATCGCAAAAGGACAGTGATCATGAAATATGGGTGGATGTTTATGATTTAACGCAGTTTTTGGCACGCCATAAGCAAACGGCGGCAAAAGTGAACGATACCAAAGAATGGGTTCGAACGACTCGAATCAACGATCCGATCGTCGCAGAAATGTTAGAAAGAGAAACAGGGCTACAAGGATTCGAACCTTGAAATGACGGAGTCAGAGTCCGTTGCCTTACCGTTTGGCGATAGCCCTATACCCGAAAGATTATACTTGAGTTTTTGATTCTTGGCAAGTGCATTTTTACAGTTGATGCTGGAATGTAATTCCTTTTAAGTAAAAAACTCTTCTCCGAAAAGGAGGAGGAGCCGTGCAAGCACGACTCCGTTACAAAGGATAAAAGGATGGAATGGCTATTGTATTACACTTCGAAAAGCAGATCTCCATATGTCGGGAAAGGCCATACCTTTTTATCGACAAGCATTTCGAGTGCGTCCGCCGGAGCGCGAAGCTCTTCCAAAGCGGCTTTGACAGTATCTTTATAGAAAAACGCCAGATCCTTTTGATTGTCGTAAGTTCCGATCTGTTCTAAAGAAGTCTCCACTTTCGCCAAAGCGGTTTTCACATCCCGTAGTTTCCCGGTGACTTCTGTCAACAACTCAAGCGACACAGAAGCGTCTGCACCTGCTTCTTTAACAGCCAAAACGGTATCTGCCAAAGATTTGCTATACTTCACTACCGCAGGGATGATTTGCTTCTTGGTCATATCGATCATCGCCAACGCTTCAATATTGATCGTCTTTACGTAGGTTTCATACAAAATCTCTTCGCGGGATTCCAACTCGGCTTTGGTAAAGATATGGAATTTTTCAAATAATTTCGTGGCTTTCTCGGTCGTCAGTGTCTCAACCGCTTCGATCATGGACTTGATATTGGGCAATCCGCGTCTTTGCGCTTCCACCACCCAGTCATCAGAATAACCGTCGCCATTAAAGATGATCCTCTGATATTTGGTCATGTTTTCTTTGATCAAGTCATGAACAGCCAGATCGAAATCCTGCGCCTTTTCCAAAATATCAGCTGCTTCGCTGAATGCTTCCGCTACGATCGCATTTAACGTCGTATTCGGACTCGCGATCGAATCGGAGCTTCCTACCATACGAAACTCGAATTTGTTACCTGTGAACGCAAATGGAGAGGTTCTGTTTCGATCCGTAGCATCTTTTTGCAGATCAGGAAGAGTGGATACACCGGTTAACAGTTTCCCGCCTTCTTTCACGCTCGCTGCGGCGCCGGTCTCTATTAATTGCTTCACCACATCTTCTAACTGTTCTCCCAAAAACATAGAGATGATCGCGGGGGGTGCTTCATTCGCGCCTAGTCTGTGATCATTACCCACATCCGAAGCACTCTGGCGGAGTAGATCTGCGTGTGTATCCACTGCCTTCATGATACAAGAGAGTACTAGTAAAAATTGGATATTTTCATTGGGGGTGTCGCCCGGATCCAACAGATTGACCCCATTGTCGGTTCCCAAGGACCAGTTGTTGTGTTTACCGGATCCATTGACCCCGGCAAAGGGTTTTTCATGAAGCAGACACATCAAGCCATGGCGTCCTGCCACTTTCTTCATGGTTTCCATAACCAACTGATTGTGATCAACGGCAATGTTGGCAGTCTCATATATAGGCGCCAATTCGTGCTGCGCAGGTGCGACTTCATTGTGTTGCGTTTTCGCTGTCACGCCGAGTTTCCACAGTTCGATATTTAAATCTTTCATATAAGAACCGATTCGTTCGCGAATGGTTCCGAAATAATGATCTTCCAATTCTTGCCCCTTGGGTGCCGCCGCTCCGAAAAGCGTACGTCCGGAATAGATCAAGTCAGGGCGTTTCAAGTATTTCTCGCGATCGACCAAAAAGTATTCTTGTTCGGGACCAACACTTGCTACGACTTTCTGTGCAGTGGTGTTGCCAAAGAGTCTGACGATACGTAAGGCTTGTTCGCTGATCGCTTCCATGGAACGAAGAAGCGGTGTCTTCTTGTCAAGCGCTTCTCCGGTATAGGAACAAAAAGCAGTGGGAATACACAAAATCACACCGGTAGCGTCTTCTTTTAAGAAAGCGGGAGAGGTAATATCCCAAGCCGTGTACCCTCTTGCTTCAAAGGTAGCACGCAAACCTCCAGATGGGAAAGAGGATGCGTCGGGTTCGCCTTTGATCAATTCTTTGCCGGAGAACTCCATGATCATCTTACCGTCTTCATCCGGATGCGCTACAAAAGAGTCGTGCTTTTCCGCTGTAATCCCGGTGAGAGGCTGAAACCAGTGAGTGTAATGGGTAGCACCGTTTTCGACTGCCCAATCTTTCATCGCCTTCGCAACCACATCCGCTGTAGAAGCAGACAATTCACCGCCCTGTTCCATGACCTTCTTGACTTCTTTGTAGGCATTCTTCGTAAGGCTTTCTTTCATCTTGCCTAATGTAAATACTTTACTTGCAAAAATTTCTTCAACATTTAAAAATTCATTTGTCATCTTATCCTTCTCCCTTCATTGCCTTGCTGCCGGACTTAGGTAATAAAAAAGCCCCCCAAGTAAACCTTTACTTCCGGGGACACCATTGTCCGTACATCGCTTTAACGAACCATCGGATACTATCCGTTGCGTATCATTGTTACAAGCAAATCAGTTCGTTTTTATTAAAATACATCAAGCCGCTCCAAATTGCAAGTAAGTTTTCCCGAATTTACGTTTTTCACAAAAAATGTGTGTAGTTTGCGGTTTCTGTAGGAGTTTTGTACACTTCATCATTGGACGAATTTCCGACACATTCATATTACACCAATTAATGGTTATGTTTACGGTTACACTTCACGGGTTCGCCGATCTACGTTTATAGCTATCAATGCATAGAACCGCGTAGAGGCGGGGGGAGTTTTGGGTGTTAGACTCTCCCCCCGGCTATGCGCGGTTCGTCCGGAATACATTGCCTTTGAAACGTAGATCGGCGAACGCGTGAATTGTAACGAATACGCTTTTGACTTGGTTTTTCCTATTGAAAATATGCAGATAAAATGCCATAATGTTTGAAAATCATCACTTCGCTCATTTTTAGATTCAAAGAAAGAGAGAGACCGTTGCGACATTTAGTTGTAATTAACCCAAAAAGTTTCATTCGCATCAGTGACATCAAAGAATTCCTTTTGAGCACTGAAAACTGCTTTTCTACCGGCAAACGCGAAGAATATCGCATCTATGTCTCCCGTTACCCACGCGATGCTATAGCAGCCGTACACCGTTACATCAACGTGGTCACTGACGAGGAGCCGGTTCGTATCTATGCGGTTGGCGGCGACGGTATCTTATTTGATTGTCTCAACGGTATGGCGACATTTCCCAATGCTGAACTTGCCAGCGTCCCCTATGGGAATTCCAACGATTTTCTTCGCTCCTTTGGCGAGGACAAACCCATGCTATTTCGCAATATCAAAGAATTGTCGCAAGCGCCCACCGTATGGACTGACATCTATCAATGCAACACGACTTACGGCATGATCAGCAGCTCGCTTGGTTTGGAAGCCAGTGCCGTTCTGCATATGCGACACATCATAGAACGATTCGGGAAGAACAATTTCTTACGCAGTTTTATTCCTACCTTATATAAAGTAGGAGCTCTCAGATCCCTACTCAACAAAGTTGAACGAAGCCAGACTTATCAGCTGACTATCGATGGAAAAGACTATTCCGGTGATTATCCCCTCATCTCAGTCGGCAATACTTATGGAAACGGCGGAACGAACAGACCAAATCCTTATTCTATGCCAGATGACGGACTACTCAATGCGTTGTTGATCAAATCAGACTCTATGATGCGATTAGTCAATCGTATGCAAGAATATACATCCGGGAATTTTGAACAACATCCCAAACATTACATTCATACGACATTTCAGGAACTTCATGCGAAAAGCGATACCTTGATTTGTGTTGCAGTAGACGGAGAACCTTTTTATGCCTCGGAAGTTCATATGAAAGTCCTACCGAAAGCAATCAAAGTAGCAGCTCTCCCGGGGCTTCATTTTATTAACGGAAAAAGTGGCGTGGAGTAGCGCGCTGGTTACTATTCACAGCCACTATCCCGCGCAGTCGAAATTATGCAGAATGCATAATTTCGCAAGGGTCGCAACCGCCAAATCGCATAGCGATTTGTGCGATTTGTTGCTGTGAACGCCGAA
>JAISHZ010000232.1 GCA_031262285.1 Lachnospiraceae bacterium
GATCTGAGATCTGTATGACCACAAGCTGCCACGCGCATATCTGGTGTGGAGAGGATGTCAGTTATATCATGGGGATTCGTGTGGGGGGGTATGCTCCGCACTTAGGCATGGTTTTGACCAAGGGAAGCCTGGGCGGATATAGCATGGAAAGAGATGAGACGCTTGGCTGTGACGACCGAGGGGATATATTACTGCATCCGTCTGCGTTTACGCTGGAGCCGGGAGAGCGGTATCACTTAGAATGGCAGCTTTTTTGGCATGATGGGGAAGAGGACTTTTATCAAAAATGCCGAGAGCTGTCTCATTTTATCGATATTGAAACACAGCGGTACGTCTATGAACCCGGGCAACGCTTTACCATCAACATCACCCCTTCTTTCTCATTTGAACCGCAAAGCGTCATGATCAAACGAAAGGAAGAGGATCCAAAGCAAATACAAATCACCGATCAAAGTGTAGAAGTAACAGATCTTATCGACGAAGTTGGCGAAGTGACCTACCATATCCAAATCGGAAGTGTACAGACAGTGTGCCGTATCTTGATTCAACTGCCGATTGCGGAATTGGTACGACGAAGATGCCGTTTTTTGGCGAACAAGCAACAGTATCACAATCCTCATTCCAGGTTGGACGGCGCTTTTCTCATATATGACAATGAAGAACAAAAGCTCCATTATGACGCACTTTGCGATCACAATGCAGGGCGGGAACGTATCGTGATGGGGACTCTTCTGGCTTCCTATCTTCAAATAGATCCGGATCCGGAGATCCTGAGTGGTCTCAACCAATATGCGGATTACGTTTATCGAGAACTATTTGATGATACGACGGGAGAAGTCTTTCAAGATGCAGGGAAAGAACAAGATAGCGTCAGACTGGCACATTATCCGTGGATGGCACAGTTTTTCATTGAGATGTACATCTTAACAAAAGAGCGAAAGTACGTGACAGACGCGTACCTAGCCATGAAATATTACTATGAACATGGCGGACTGGAATACTACGCAGTGGAAGTACCGGATGTGGAATTGATCTATTATATGGAAATCACAGGTATGGAGTGTGAGATTCGCACCATGCAAAATTATCTATACCATCATGCACGATATATGATGAAAATAGGTACGGATTATCCGGCTTATGAAGTCAAGTTTGATCAAAGAACAGTAGCATCCGCTGCGGTTCGTTTGATGAAATGCTCTATGTCCAGACGGGAAAAAGGGTTTCTGGCAGCAGCAGAAGAGCATTTGAAAATTTTATCTTATTTTAGTGGTCATCAACCGGATTATCGCCTGTATGAATCTGCGATTCGCCATTGGGACGGATATTTTTTTGCGAAACGCGCTTCTTTTGGAGATACCTTTCCGAATCACCAGAGTGCGTTAACCGGGAATGTCTGGGGTTGTTACGCGGAAATCATCGGGAAACCGGAGCTGCGCAAAAAGGCACAGGCTTGTTTTGATTCAGCGATGGGACTATTTTATCCGGATGGCAGCGCCACCTGTGTGAACTTTATGCCGCTGAAAGTCAACGATCAGCCGATTTACGGCGCCGACCCTTGGGCAAACGATCAAGATTTTGCACTATATTATGCTTGGAAATTTCACAAACGCCAGAACGGCTTAGAAATTGAATAAACTCTGACCATCCATTCGATTCATATCATTTCCATAGAAATAGACTTGCAATAAACAGGGGATCTAGTAAAATTAGCATAACAGCAAATAACCTTTACGTGGAGTATGTGTATGATATGAATCAAGGGAACTATCGTCTGGACGGCAGAGAATTTCGCACTGCACTGGATTTTGCGAAGGCAAAAAGAGATAAACAGCTGATTGATTCCATAAGACAGCGTATTGATTTTCGGGATCAAAAGCAGGTAGAACAGCTTGCAGCGTATTTAACCAAGAATCAGAACCGTTTTCAAAGCATCCTTGGGGAAGAATTCCTACAGGAAGTCACGCGAAAATGCGCCGAGTTACAAGCCGGTAAAGGACGCAAAGAAAAGAATGCGGGTCTCGACTTGGCAGTACGCAAGGAATTGCACAAAAGAGAACGGATGCGCAGGATCCTCATCACCCTGTGCAGTTTGCTTGCTGTCTTTTGCCTCGGCTATTTTGGGCTTTATACGTATTATGATCAACGGACGCAAAAAACATATGAGGAACTCAGTGATCTGCGCGAAGCAGATAACCATTCGCCGATGCAAACCTCCCCTACGACCGTAGGATCCTCTTTTTCCCTAGAGGCGAAAGAGACCCCACCGGTGTTGGAGGAGTACAAAAAATTATTAAATACGAATAAAAAGCTAATCGGATGGCTCAAAATTGACGATACAAACATAGATTATCCTGTCATGCAGACCATAAACAATGAATATTATTTAGAACACAATATAAACCAAGAATATGACAAAAATGGTTCTATTTTTATGGATACAGCTTGTGATGTGATGAAACCAAGCACCAATTTCATTATTTACGGACATAATATGAAAAGCGGGCAGATGTTTGGCAAACTCGATTTGTACAGCTCTGAAAAATATTATCAAGAGCACCCTGTGATTCAATTTGATACGATCTACGAAAAAGGCACCTATGAAATCATGTACGTCTTTCGTTCTCATGTCTACAAGGAGAATGAGGTGACTTTTAAATATTACCAGTTTATTGACGCATTGAGTGAAACGGAATTTGATTCTTATATGGAGGAAATGTCCAATCTCTCTCTCTATGAGACAAATGTGACTGCCAAGTACACAGATCAACTTCTGACATTGTCCACTTGTGACAATTATGTAGACGATGGTAGATTCGTCGTAGTTGCTAAGAAAGTAAACGAATGAACCGTCAGTGGGAAAGGATAAGAGGAGCAGCGATATGGCAAAGGCATCCAAAGTAGGCAAGAGGAAGCTCAAAAGACAAGTTCGAAAGACGATCGGTGCGTTATTTTTGGCATCGGCACTTGTAGTAGCGTCGATTCCGGTAGAGAGTTTACGTGCGGAGTCCATTCCGCAGGCGGATCATATCACTGTAACAGACGCAGACAATAATATCCCTACAATCACTGCGAATGATACGATTTACGCTACAGGAGATGGTACTTATCGTTTTGCGTATGTTCGTGCGGAAGGATCGTCTGACAAGGTTGCCGTGATTTTACAATATCGAGGCGGTAATCTACGCGACAACTCGCTTGTCATCCCAAATGTCTTTGAACATGTATACAAGAAATATATTGACAATGACGGAACGGATCAAGGCTATGTTGCGGTAGGGGAAAGCGGTAATTCCCTATATTACAAAGTGCAGGAACAAATCGCTCCGCCACAGGATATACTGGATGAAAATGGTATCGTAATCGGACAAACACCCCCGTTTCTGGTGGATCGGTATTATCCATGTTACTACGAAAATATTACAGCGTGGAATCACGTAGCAGCGACTGATTTTTACTACATAAAATCAAATGATTACGAAGACGAAATACCCTCTGTTTCTGCGGGTGATGCATCTCAATTTACCAAAGTAGATGGAGATACTTCCGTTATGCCCATTTCCGATATCCGAGTAGCCTATATTGGCAATCAATATCTTAATGATGAGGGGACGGAGGTAGCAGGAGATGTCACCGAGGGCAGTAGAGGCGTATTTGCGCAAAACGGAAATATCGTGGACCTAACCATCGGCGATGATATGCTTGGGATCGGCGACTACGCATTCTTCCGCTGTTCCAGTTTGGGAAACGGAGATTCCAAGATCACACTGGGGAATGGATTGAATACGATTGGCAACTCCGCGTTTGAAGGCTGTATCAATATGGAAGGCATCGTCTTAGACAAGACTAGTAACCTTAACAAAATCGGGAGCAAGGCGTTTAAAGATTGTCAAGGTCTATTGGAGTTTCAAGTGCCGATCGCCGTTCAAGAGATTGGAGACAGTGCTTTTGAAGGTTGTACCGCCATGGAGACCATTATCTTAGATGGGAATTACCCGAGCGGAAAAGACAATGTTGCGCTCAGAGACTTAGGTGTCAGCGTATTTAAGAATTGTTCTTCCTTACAGTATGTGAGTCTTCCTTCTACGTATACCACCGCCGAAGACATCAGCTTCGTACAGGGTTGTACGTCGCTTCGTTACATACGGTTACCCAACCAATTGACGGAGTTAAAAAAGGATTATGATGTCATTGACTGGGAACAATTCAGAAGTACGGTGCCAAAGGAATTTTATTTGTCCGGAAAAGATGTATCCGAAACACATACTCTTGCCGGAGCGGAGGCGTTTGCTTTTCGATACATTGACAATAACGGGAATGATCAAGATATTTACGAAATCATCATACGTGATGGAGATGGAGATGACGATGACAATAAAGCGCTTTATCAAGTAAATTCCAACAACCAGCTGATCGGAGCCGAGATCGGTGAGAAGATTAAAACAGTTGAAATTCCTCCAACGATCGGACCCTATCAAATCACGCAGATTGACGGCAGCAGCTTTCAAGGGAATTGTTACATTCAAGAACTGATCATTCCGCCTTCCATTACTTCCATTGCGGCTGGTGCGTTCAAAGGTTGTCACAATCTCTATTCGGTCATCTTTACCGAACCGGTTAATGTTGCTTCTATCGGCGCCGAAGCGTTCAAAACGCAGGATGTGGTGATACACCGAGCAGGTTGTTCTGAGCAACTGATGGATCCACCGGTTTTGACTTTTACCGGACCCATTAGTGATTCGGGATCGTCCAGTGCTCCGTATGAGTATGCGATGAATGCTTCCAATTACTTTAACAATGGAGATCAAGCACGCACATACATCACCTATTACAGTGGGTGGCCTTCCAACTTGGAAGTTCGCTACAATCCGGAGACAGACACAAATGAATTGATCAATTACC